>JAEEIQ010000079.1 GCA_016281435.1 Bacteroidales bacterium | reverse complement strand
GGCATGCGGCCCTTCAGGCGGTCCGGGTCAATACCCCAGAGCTCCTTGCCGCTGCCGCGCCTCCACGGCCGGTGAGTATTGGTAGGCCCCCACCAGTAGCAGAACGGCGCGCCATCGTCGCAGGTCTTCAGGAACGAAGCGAAATTGGCCTCAATCTCTGAGAGCAGACGATCACGCTCCGCCTCATGGTCAGCTGCGCCGCCGACATTGCCCGAATAACCCTTCCACCTGTTCCCAGCCTTCGCGAAGCGGTTGCGCGCCCCTCCGTACGGCTGATCCACAGGTTCGCCGGGGCCCCACACCTTATATGTAAAGCCAATATGATAGCCATTCGCTTCCAGGATGAGCGGAAACGCCGGGATGCTGTCGTCCCAGCGCGCTCCCTGCAGGAAAGCGCCGTAACCGGTACGCCAGAAATATTGCCCTGAACAAAGCGAACTGCGGCAGGGGGTGGAGCTGGGCGCGGGCGCGTATGCCTGGGTGAACAGTACGCCTTCACGGGCAATACGGTCGAAATTGGGGGTGTTTACCAGCGCGCTCAGACCGTCGTGACGGTCAAGGGCGGCATAGGCAGAGGCGTAACGGCCGTAGTCGTCACCGAATGCAAAGACAATATTCGGGCGCTCCTGTGCGAGCAGGGCGGAGGGCAGCAGGACTGCCGCGGCGGGAAGGGCAATATGTTTCATGCCCCAAATATAACATTTTACCGGGAATTATTCTCCTGTCGCCGGAGGTGACGGGGAAGAAGGGATTGTGACTGAACACCTAGGATTCTTCTTAGATCCCGACGCGGTCGAAGATGTAGTCGACGTTCTTGAAGTAGTAGTCGAGGGTGAAGCAGCCTTCGAGTTCCTCTTCGGTTAGGACGGCCATCACTTCCGGGGATTCCTTCAGGAGGGTCCTGTAGTCAAGTCCTTCCGTCCATGCGCGCATGGCGATGGGCTGGACCGTATCGTATGCCTTCTCTCGGGCGAATCCCTTGCCGATAAGGGCGTTCATCACCCTCTGGGCGAAGATCACGCCCTTCGTGCGCCAGATGTTCGCGAGCATGTTCTCGGGATAGACGAAAAGGTTCTCGAGGATGCCTTTGAAGCGGTTCAGCATGTAATCCAGCAGCTCCGTGGCATCCGGAAGTATGATCCTTTCGGTGGAGGAGTGCGAGATGTCCCTTTCATGCCAGAGGGCGACGTTCTCGTACGAAGTGGCCATGTAACCGCGCATCACGCGGGCGCAGCCGCAGATGTTCTCGCTGCTGATGGGATTGCGCTTGTGCGGCATCGCGCTGGAGCCTTTCTGCCCCTTGCTGAACGCCTCTTCGACCTCGCGGACCTCGGTCCTCTGGAGGTTGCGCACCTCGAAGGCCATCTGTTCGAGGGTGGAAGCGATGAGCGCCAGCGTGCCGACGTAATGGGCATGGCGGTCGCGCTGCAGGACCTGGGTCGAGATGTTCGCGGAAGCTATGCCGAGCTTTTCGCAGACATAATCCTGGATGAAGGGAGGGATGTTGGCGAAGTTGCCGACGGCCCCGCTCATCTTGCCGGCCTCGACGTCTGCGCAGGCGTCCTTGAAACGGGCGACGTTGCGCTTCATCTCCTCGTACCACAGGGCCCATTTGAGGCCGAAACTCGTGATGTCGGCGTGGATGCCGTGGGTGCGCCCTATGCAGGGGGTGGACTTGAATTCCACGGCCCTCTTTCGAAGGACGGCGCAGAAATCTTCAAGGTCTTTGGCGAGGATGGCGTTGGCCTGCTTGAGAAGGTATCCGTTCGCGGTATCCACGACGTCGGTCGAAGTCAGGCCGTAGTGGACCCACTTGCGTTCCTCGCCGAGGCTTTCGGAGACGGCGCGGGTGAATGCGACGACGTCGTGCTTCGTCTGCTGCTCGATCTCCTGGATGCGGGCGACCTCGAACTTCGCGTTGGCGCGGATCTTTTCGACATCCTCCGCCGGGATCACGCCAAGCTTGCTCCATGCTTCGCAGGACAGGGTCTCGACTTCGAGGTAGGCGTTGAACTTGTTCTCCTCGGTCCAGATGTCCCGCATCACCTTCCGTGAATATCTCTCTATCATTTCTGTGCGCTTAAGAATGCGTTGATGTTCTTTTCGATACGGCCAAGGACGTCTCCGCCTTCCGCCTTGACGAATTTCTCGCCGGTGATGTGCTCGTAGAGCTCGATGTAGCGCTCGGAGATCGAGGCGACGACTTCGTCCGTCATCTCGGGCACTTTCTCGCCCTCGCGGCCCTGGAAGCCGCCTGCCATGAGCCATTCGCGCACGAACTCCTTCGAAAGCTGCTTCTGCCTTTCGCCGCGCGCGAGCCTCTCTTCATAGCCTTCAGCGTAGAAGTAGCGGGAGGAGTCGGGAGTGTGGATCTCGTCCATCAGGAGTATCTTGCCGTCCTTCTTGCCGAATTCGTATTTGGTGTCAACGAGGATGAGGCCCTTCGCCGCGGCAAGTTCGCTGCCGCGCCGGAAAAGCTTGCGGGTGTATGCCTCGAGCTGCTCGTAATCCTCACGTGAAACGATTCCCTGGGCTATTATTTCTTCCTTGCTGATATCTTCGTCGTGCCCCTCGGCGGCCTTCGTGGTCGGGGTGATCAGGGGCTCGGGGAACTTCTGGTTCTCGACCATCCCTTCAGGCATCGGCTCTCCGCAGAGAGTCCGCTTTCCGGCCTTGTACTCGCGCCAGGCGTGTCCGGCGAGGTATCCGCGGATGACCATTTCGACCTTGAAAGGCTCGCAGCGGTGGCCTATCGTGACCATGGGGTCCGCTTCCGAAATCTTCCAGTTGGGGATGATGTCGGCGGTGGCGTCGAGGAACCGGGAGGCTATCTGGTTCAGGACCTGACCCTTGAAGGGGATGCCCCTGGGGAGCACCACGTCGAATGCGGAGATCCGGTCCGTGGCCACCATCGCGAGGTAGTCGTCACCCAAGCTGTAAACGTCGCGCACCTTTCCGGTGTACTTTCCCACCTGTCCGGGGAAATGGAAATCTGTCTTGACAACCGTGTTCATTATGCTATGTTTTTCTGTAGTTTTCTTCTCATGATCTCACCTCCCGCGACGGCCAGGAGGAACACCGTCAGTCCTATCCAGGGGTTCGCGGCCTCGGGCAGGTTGAAGCCTATCTTCGCCGTGCAGATGAAGGTCACGCTGACCGCCGTCATGAAGCAGGCCGGGATCAACGAGACGAGGTAGCTCAGGTCCTTTCGGCGGCCCATAAGGAAGGCCGTAATGGTCCAGAGCGTGAATACGGACAGGGTCTGGTTGGCCCAGCCGAAGTAGCGCCATATCTTGTCGAAACCGTTCGAATCCGCAATATTGAACCACAGCAGGGCGGCTGTCACCGCAAAGATGGGGACGCTGACGGCCAGGCGCTTGCTGATGGGCCCCTGGTCGATATGCAAGGCATCCGCTATGATCATCCTGACGCTGCGCAGGGCCGTGTCGCCGCTTGTGATCGGGGCTGCGACCACGCCGAGCAGGGCAAGTATGCTGCCGAATGCTCCGAGCCAGTATTTGGAGACGGCAGTGACCACGGCGGGAGCTGCGGAGACCCCTTCGGCTCCCATTTCGGCATTGCCGCCAGCGAAGAAGAACCAAGAGGAAATGGCGGCCCAGATCAGGGCCACGATGCCTTCCGTGATCATCGATCCGTAGAAGACGGGCCGGCCGAGCTTCTCATTCTTGATGCACCGGGCCATCAGGGGGGACTGCGTCGCATGGAAGCCGCTGACCGCGCCGCAGGCTATGGTTATGAACAGGGCGGGGAACAGCCTTCCCGCGCCGGGGTTGCGGTTCTGAAGCCCGTCCCAGAGTTCGGGCATGCCGCCGGGGTGCTTCACGAGAAGGCATCCCAGCAGGCTCACGGCCATGAAGATCAGGGCGAAAGCGAACAAGGGGTAGATCTTTCCTATGATCTTGTCGATGGGGACGAGGGTCGCTATGATGTAGTAAGCCATGACTACGAACACCCAGATCAGGATGGCTTTCGGGGTCCCGTCCCCGGCCATGCCGCCGAGGATCACCGCCGGGCTGTACACGAAGACGGCGCCGACCAGGATCAGCATCACTACGGAGAAGGCAAGCATCACGGCCCTCACGTTCTTCCCGAGGTAGGTCCCCACGATCTCGGGCAGGCTGGCTCCGCCGTGGCGTACCGACAGCATGCCGGACAGGTAATCGTGCACGGCCCCTCCGAAGATGCATCCCAGCACTATCCATAGATAGCACGCAGGTCCGAACTTGGCGCCGAGTATGGCTCCGAAGATGGGCCCTGTGCCGGCGATGTTGAGGAACTGGATCATGAAGACTTTCCAGGTCGGCATCGGGACGAAATCGACTCCGTCCGCCTTGCTGAGCGCGGGAGTGGGCCTCGCAGGGTCGGGGCCGAATACCCTTTCCACGAATTTTCCGTACAGGAAATAGCCGAGAATCAGGGCTGCAATGCTGATAAGCAGGGTAATCATGACTACTGTTTTAACCGGATAACAAAGTTACAAATAATAGCTGGAACATTTTTTGTCATAATGGAAAATTGTTCCTATTTTCAAGCACGATTATGAAACAGATTCTGATGATATTTGCGGCATTCCTGCTCGGAGCGGCCCCTGTGGCGGATACGAAGAAAGATTCCGAAGGCCACGTCCTTGCAAAGTTATGGGAAAATTTTAGGGCGGCTTCCGGAGCCGACAGGCCTAAGGAACAGGCCAGGATACTCGAACAGATCAAGAAGGAAGCCTCCGCGAAAAAGCTCCCCTGGGACTGGTACGATGCGGCGCGAAGATACGTGGACGTGCGCTCTTCTTCCAACTGGAAGATGCGCGACTCCCTTTCGCGGGACTTTGCGGCGGAGGCCGACGCTTTCGGCGAGCCTGTAGTCGGGCTTGCCCTCAGGATGGACACGAAAAGCACGTTTGATGTCGCTCTGTACGCCAGGGATCATCGGGATAAGCTTGAAAAATCCCGCAATCCGGAGTTCTGGACCCGGCTTCTGCGGACGTCGAAGTTCACCGACGTGCTTCCGGGAGTCCTGGAAAGTGACTACGATTTCGCCCTCTGGCATCTTTTCCTCCGCGAAGCGGTCGGAGTGGACGGAGACCTGTCGGCCCGTGTCAGGGGCCATTATCCCCTGGAGGCTTTCCATGACTACCAGAAGATAGTGCGCGGCGCTGAAGAGGGCCGGAAGGCCCGGCTGGAGGCCTTCGCGGAAAAGTATTCGGGGAAAGCCGCCGCCCTGCTTGCGCGGGAGGATCTTCTGCAGATGCGCTTCAGCGAACTGGCCGGCTCCGGGGCGTCCCCGGAGGCGGACTATCTGGCTTTGCGGGACGACTGCAGGAGCCTGCAGAAGGAGGCGTCATCGTACAGGGGGACTGAAAAGGAAATAGCGTCCTGCTGCCGGCAGGCTGGAGACATACTTGCCGTGCTCGAAGCGCCTTCGATAGAAGCCTCGGTCGAGGGCCGCAAGCTTGCCGTCAAGGTCAGGAATATAAAGAAGGTCAAGGTCAGCCTCGGCAAGGAAGGCGGCAAGGAACTGTTCGGGACGTCGCTTGCCAATCCTGGGCAAAGATTCTATGTCCCTGACAGTCTCGGGTGCGAGTTGCCTGTCCTGGACGACGGCGTGTATTCCATAGTCTGCTCGTCCGGGAACGAGCGCGCGGAGATACGCTATGAGCGTCATTCCCTCTCGCTTGCCGTCAGGGAGATTTCCTCCGGGATAGGGGTGTATGTGACCGACTATATCACGGGAGAGCCGCTCAAGGAAGCGGATATAATCCTTTCGGATGCCAACGGAAAGGACCTTGTGGTCCGGAAAGGGCTGCGTCTGAAGGATGGCTTCACCCCTCTCGGGAAGGAGTTCAGCAGCCGGATGGGCGGGAACAAGTGGCAGTACCGCTTCAGGGCGGAGGCGACGGGAGCCGACGGGCACCGGAGGGCCTCCAGGCAGGACTCTCCCGGATACATCACGAAGGCCGGAGCGGATAAGCAGGTCCTCCATGCCCTTATCCTTACGGACAGGGGAGCGTACAATCCTGGGGACGAGCTCTTCTTCAAGGCCATAGCGTATGAGGGCACTTACAAGTGGAAGACCGTCGCGGCGGGAAAGGACCTATCCGTGACGCTTGTCGATACGCAGGGAAAGCTTATCTCTGAAAAGAAGCTTTCCTGCGATGCCTTCGGCGCGGTTTACGGGTCGTTCGTGCTGGAAAGAAGCAGCCGGAACGGGAGGTATACCGTTTATGTTTCGGACGGGAAGACGAGGCTGGCCGGCTGTGGAGTGCGGGTGGACGATTTCGTCCTTCCGAGTTTCGATCTGAAGTTCGATGAGAGCGACGGGTTGATCCTGCCAGGGGATGAGATAAAGGTCTCCGGCCGTGTCACGGCGTATTCCGGGCACAATCTGTCCTCCGCGCGGGCCGAGTGGTCCGTCTCGGGCACAGAAGAGCCTGCCTCCGGAGAATTGAAGCTTTCGTCCGACGGCAGTTTCAGTTTCTCATTCAAGGCTTCCGCGCGGAGCTGGGCCAATTATAACATTGCGGTCAAGGTAATGGACGGAACCGGGGAGACCCGGGAGTTCCGGACCTGGAGGTCCTCACGCGAGGGCGTCGATTTATACCTGGACCTTGTAAACGAGACTGAAGGACATTTCTCACTGCCGTCCCGGACCGGTGACCAGGCAACCTCCATCCTTTCCGACCCGCAGGCTTCCGTGCGCATCTCTTCTTCCCCCCATCCCTCGCTCGAAATCGGCTGGAAGCTGGAAAACGAGGCCGGAAAAGTCCTGGAGGAAGGCAAGATGAAGGAAGGTGCGAAGCTGAGCCTCGATCTCGGCGGACGGCCGGACGGAATGTATCTCCTCAAGGCCCGCGCCTCGGTGAAGACGTCCGCGGGGAAAGAGCTGGATGCGGACAGGGAACTGGCCATCCTGAAAGTCAGCGACGGCAGCCGCAGCATAGATGCGGATGTGCGCGGGCTTTTCAAGGTGCCCTTCTCAGATGCCCTTGCAGTACAGGTGGGGCATACGGGAGGTCCGGTCTGGGGCGTGGCTGAGGTGCTCGGCAGCGGGGATGTCCTGCTGGCGTCCGGGACCTTCCGGCTTTCCGGAGAGAGGGGCCGTGAAGGCTCGCTGGAAACCGTATCCTTTGAACACAGGCCCGACTGGCCTGATGCCGTCTGCCTGAAGCTTCTTTATTTCCGGGACGGGGAGGTCTATACCTGGTCCCGTACGGTGAAAAGGGAGAAGAAGGACTACGACCTTCCCCTGGAATTCACCCGCTGGAAGGACAGTGCGGCCCCGGGAGCATCCTGCCGCTTCGAGCTGAAGACCCTGCTCGGGGTCCAGCTGGCCATGTCCGCTTTCGACAAGGCCTCCGAGACCATTCAGTCCAATTTCTGGGGACCGACACGTCCGTATGTGCCCGACGATATTACCGTGAATTACAGTTGCGCTCCCGGCTTCGTCGGCAGCAGGCCCGTTTATATGGTCCGCGGCCTCGGGGCGGCCAAAGTGATGTTCAAGGCGGCCGCCGCAGCGCCGGATGAGACCATGGATTTCGTCGCGGAGGAAGAATCTGTCCTCAATCTTGAAGACCGCCAGGCCGGCGCCGCGTTTGACGCAGCCGAAGCGGAGGTCAGGATTCGCACCGACTTGTCCACGACCCTTGCCTGGGAGCCGGCGCTTGAGTCCGGCGCGTCAGGGAAGGTCGCCTTCGACGTGAAGGCAGGGGACAAGCTGTCAGCTTTCAACGTGCAGGTCTTCGCCCACGACAAGAAGATGCGCAACGCTTCGCTCCGGAAGGAACTTGTGGTGACCGTTCCCGTCAAGGTCAGCCTGTCCGAGCCGCAGTTCCTCTATTCGGGAGACAAGTACGTGATCCGCCCGATGTTGACGAACGGTTCCGTGGAGAAAGTGGACGGCACGGCACGGGTGCTGCTTTTCGACGGCAAGGAATATGACGGTAAAACCCCTCTGCAGGTTTTTGAGAAGGAGATTTCCGTTCCGGCAGGCGATGCTCTGCCTTTCGTCTGTACTTTTGAAGTCCCTAGGATACGGGACCTCGGCATCCTCGTGATGTTCAAGGCTTCCGGAGAAGACGGCTCCGATGCCCTTTTCGTGACTGTCCCGGTGCTGCGGCCGGAGCAGGAACTGACCGAGGCCCATTCGGCGCTGCTGAAGGGCGGCTCCGACAGGGAGGCCCTGATCGCCTCGCTGCGGGGAAGTTTCGTCAATTTCAACGGTGCGGCCGCCTCGGTGAAAGAGATTTCCATACTGGATATGGTGAAGGAGGCCCTGCCTTCGAAGGTCGAGGTGGCTTGCGAGAACGTGGTCAGCCTTTCCGATGCCCTTTATGCCGGGCTGCTGGCGCGTTCTGTCGGGGCCGGCTGCGAGTTCAACGCGGAGGATATGGCCGCGAAGATACTTGCCTGCCGCTGTTCGGACGGGGGCTTCTCCTGGTTCGCCGGGATGCGCTCTTCGCCGGTGCTGACCGCAGTGCTGCTGGAACGGCTTGCTTCCATGCGCAATCGCGGCCTGGCGGTCCCTGCAGCCCTTTTCGAGGCGGTCCCTGCCGCGGTGTCCTATCTGGATTCCTCCATGTTCGGAAGTGGCGACCATCCTCTCTGGAGAGGCTTCCTTTCCGAGGAGCAGTACATGCATGTACGGTCTCTCCATGCCGATGTGCCGTTCAAGCCCGCAGGAGCGGATCGTGCCCGCCTCAAGGCATTCAGGAAAGATGCGAAGGCCTACCTCGTGCCCGGCAAGGTGCGCGGGATGAACGGGATGATCCTTGCCAAGGCCCGCCGGATCGGCACGCTCAAGGCCCTTCTCGCCTCCGATGAGGGCAAGGCGCTGGCCCGGCAGTGGGGAGTACGGCTGGCCGCCGGTTCCAGGATGACGAAATCATTGCGGAAAGACCTTCAGTCCCTTGTCGAATATGCGGAGGAGCATCGTTCCGGAGGCTGGTATTTCCCCAATGCGGTGCTGCCGTGGAGAGGCCTTCTCGAGAGCGAGTGTTATGCGCATTCCCTGATCTGCGACCTGCTTTCCGATGCCTCCGATATTCCGGGGGCCGCTGGAATTGCCGAAGGCGTCCGCCTCTGGCTCATGGTCCAGAAGGAGACCCAGCAGTGGGGAAGCGACCCGGCGTACGTCGAGGCCCTCGCTTCGGTGCTTGCCGGAAGCGCGGAGACCCTCTCGACAAAGGTTGTCATATTGACTGCTTCCGGGACCCTGCCCCTGTCTTCCGTACGTCCTGCCGGGAACGGATTCAAGGTCTCGCGCGAGTTCTTCCGGGAATCCTCCGACGGTGCCCGGACGCCGCTCGCTGACGGGGAACACCTTGCCGTCGGCGAGAAAGTCGTGGCGGTCTATTCCCTTTATAGCGAAGAGAACCGCAGTTTCGTCCGTCTCTCTGCTCCAAGGACCGCCGGACTGCGGCCCGTGCAGCAGCTCTCGGGCCATGCGGGATGGAATGTCTGGCGCAGCGTCCTCAAGGAAAGGACGGAATATTGGTATGATGTCTTCCCGGAGGAGAAATCCAAGGTCGAGGAGGCCTTTTTCGTGACAGCGGAAGGAGAGTTCCAGGCTCCGGCAATGGAAATCGAATCGCAATACGCTCCGCATTACAGGGCCAACGGAGGGCCCGTATCATTCAGATGACGGAATACGCCCTTGTGACCGGCGCTGCTTCCGGAATGGGCCGCCAATATGCGCTGAAGCTTCACGGGATGGGCTTCGGGATAGTCGCGGTGGACCGTGATGCGGAAGGGCTGGGACATCTTGCCGAAGAAACCGGGGCGGCCCCGGCGCTCATCCCTGTCGTGCAGGACCTTTCCGCGGAGGGCGCTGCAGTATCGGTGCGTGAGGCCTTCAGGAAGACTGCCGGCCCCGATGCCGTCCTCCGTATCCTGGTCAACAACGCCGGGATGCTCTTCACTTCGAAGATTGCGGAAACGCCCCCTGAGCGGCTCCGCGCGATGATGATGGTCCACTGCGTGACCCCGCTGCTTCTCTGCCGGCTTTTTCTACCTGAGATGGAAGCCGCCGGGGGAGGGTATATTCTGAACATTTCCTCGGTATGCGCCTGGATGGACTGGCCCGCTATCGGGATGTACGGCAACACGAAACGCTTCGTCAAAGGGTATTCCCGGTCCCTGCGCATAGAAACGCGTGGGACCGGAGTGTCAGTCACGACCGCCATTTTCGGTGCGGTCGATACTCCGTTGTTCGGTTTTTCCGAAAGGACACGCAGGATACTCAGGGGAGCCGGGATCATGATTTCTCCCGAAAAAGCCGTACGGAAAGCCCTGGATGCGATGTTTAAAAAACGGGCCCGGTGTTTTCCCGGGCTCGTTAACAGGATTATGGTTCCGCTTCTGCCGCTGCTTGGGGATGCGCTCCTTGAGCATCTTCTGCGGCGCTACGGAAAGTACCTATAATTCTTTTACGATCTTTGCGAGGACGTTGACCTTATAGACCTTCCCGTTCTCGTCCTTGCCGTCTATGACGACCGAATAGGAGTCCCCCTTCTTCTTGATTGTCTGGGTACCGGTCTTGGGAACGGCGGTGTACATCTTGTCTCCCGGCTCCAGGATCTGGATGGCGAGCCAGTCACCGTAACCGCCGTCCTTTCCGAATGTCACGGTCTCGATGCCGATACGGTTGTCGACCAGGCCGTTGCCAGTGATGCCGTCACCGAAATCGAAGTGGAAATACAAGCCGTGTTCCTCCATGCAGGACGCCTTGACGTTCTCATAAGTAGCGCCGTTGATGGTTACGGTGTTGGCGTCGGGATCCGTCTTGGTGCAGGAAACAATGGCGATGCAGCATGCAGCGAGGGCTGCGAAAATCCTTGATGTTTTCATATTCGGTATTCTTTATTCGGCAAATATATGTAAATCGTTCAGAATCCGCAAATTTTCCATATGCGAATTCAACAGCTGATTTCGGATACCACATAATTGCTGCCGCCCACGTAAACGAGCGCGCCGGGAGCGGCTTCGCTCCTGGCTGCCTGAAGGGCGGCGGCGACGGAAGGGAAGGCCCGTGAGTCGAGGTCGGGACGGAGCGAGCGGATGCGCCCCAGGAGTTCGTCTGCGGGCAGGGCCCTTGCAGTGTGCGGAGCGGCGAGATAGCAGCGGGCCCCTTCAGGGAAAAGCGGAGCTATCCCGTCGAGGTCCTTGTCGGCCATGATGCCGAAAACTATGGTCAGAGGCCGTCCCATGTCCCGCAGACGCGCGAAATTGACGGCGAGGGCCTGGGGGTTGTGCCCTATGTCACAGATGGTTTCCGGGTCGTTTCCTATGCGTTCCCACCTCCCGTGGAAACCGGTTGTTGCAGCGGTGCGGGCTATGGCGTCCATCCTGGCCGGTGAGGGATCTTCGCCCAGGACACGGAGCGCGCAGAGCGCCGTGCGGAGGTTCGTCTTCTGGCAGGGCCCCCGGAGGTCCATCCTTTCCAGCAGGCCGTCTTCGCCGGGGAAGCAGCCGTCGGCATATGTCAGCGCCGTTCCCTTTTCGAAGGCGATACGTTCGAACACGGGTCCGGTCTCATCGTCCCGTCCCCAGACGACGGCCGGGATCCCGCGCTTGAAGATGCCCGCCTTCTCGTAAGCTATCTTCCCGCGTGTGTCCCCGAGCAGGGCGCAGTGGTCCAGTCCTATCGATGTGACGACGCTGAGGGCCGGGGTGATGATGTTCGTACTGTCCAGCCTTCCGCCGAGCCCCACTTCTATCACGGCCGCATCCACCCCGCGTCGGGCGAACCACCAGAATGCCATTCCCGTCGTTATTTCGAAAAAGGACAGACCGTCCACGCTGACATTTTCGAGGAACTCCCAGACCTCCTCGCGGCTGATCATTTCGAATCCTCCGGAGGATACTATCTTCATCCTCTCCCGGAAGTCGAGGATGTGAGGAGAGGTGTAGAGGCCGACGCGGGCGCCTTCTGCCGAAAGGGCGGCTGCGAGCATGGAGCAGACCGACCCCTTGCCGTTCGTCCCGGCGACGTGGATGCATTTATAATCCTTCCATGGATGGCCCAGCCTGCCGTCGAGCCCTTCCATCCCTGCCAGGCCGGGTTTGTATGCGCCAGGCGTGAATCCGGCGCCGGCGACGCTCGGGTGCCGCTCGAAAAGCTCATTTATGCGGGCCTCATATTCCTTTTCAGTGAAGTTCATATTGCAACTGAACGCAAATTTAACTATTTTTACACGTTCTTGGCATGAGTAAGAAGCAAAACATATTCACTTCCGAGTACATCATCGACGGGGTCCACAAAGAGCTTACCCCCGCCCAGATACTGGCTGAGCACTGCCCCATGGCTCCGCCTGTCAGCTCGCCGTTCCCGGAAGAGGCTGTCGTCGATGAATCCCTGGATCCCACTCCGGGCCTTCTGGATTATAATCCTTCCCGCATACGTAAATACTTGGCGCGAACCTTTACCGCGAAGCGGGAGTTCCCGGTCTTCTTCTCCGGCACGTACACGCGCATCAAGCTTGCCCGCAGCCTCGTGGATGTCCTCTGGCACAAGGGCCATTTCCGTTTGGAAGACCTTTCTCTCAGGGCCGTATGGCATTGGGACGATTCCCGGATGGGGAACATGGCGGCGTTCTATGACTCCGTCAGCGAAGCCGCGGATTGCCTGGATTCCCTCGGACTGACACTCCGCTCATATAAATGTGTGCCTGCCGAAGACGGCCTCGACGTCGAGTTCGTGCCCGTGATGGGCCTTCCGGCGGCCGGCGAGGAAGAACTCGGGGAGCAGACGGCCTCGCCGAAGATGGGCATGCGCCATGTATGTCCGCAGACCCTGGTCCCGGACCCGGAGAGTTGGATCGTTTATGTCCCGTTCGACACTGCGGAGTTCCGGCTGGGCGGCTCCCTCCTGAACCAGGTGATGGGCGTTTCGGGCGGAGGAAGGGTCCCCGAACTGGAGGATCCCGACTATTTCGAAGATTGCTTCGAGGTCGTGCGCGAATTCGTCGAGGACGGCATTTTGCTCGCCGGCACCGGCATAGGCGACGGCGGCCTGCTGACCACCCTGCAGGGAATGGTGGGGGAGGGAGTCGG
Organism: Bacteroidales bacterium; assembly: GCA_016281435.1. The sequence goes on along the minus strand of JAEEIQ010000079.1, from coordinate 2,461 downwards.
TGCATCCGTCGATGTCTCCGACCTGCTGCGCGCCTATCCCGGAAGCGACATGGTGCGTGTGCTCTTCTCCGAGGTCCCCGGGGTCGTCATCCAGATACGCGATTCGGATTTCGATTATCTGGACGCGGAGTTCCTCCTTCAGGACATAGCCTATTTCCCTCTCGGGCATCCTACTTCGGAAAGCGGCAGGGTAGTGGTCCGCAGGTCCTCTTCCGCGGGCATACAGAACATACTTGAATCCCTCATAAGACAATAATATGGGCAAACCAAAGATCTTCGTGCTGGACACGAACGTCATCCTTCACGACCATAACGCGATACGCAAGTTCCAGGACAACGACCTCGTCATCCCGGTCGCCGTGATAGAGGAGGTCGACAAATTCAAGAAAGGGACGGACGCGCTGGCTTTCAATGCCCGCGGTTTCATGCGTTCCATCGACAAGATAACCGCCGGCCGGCTTTTCCCTCCAGAGGGGCTGTCCCTAGGAAAAGGTCTCGGCCGGATCAAGGTGGAGCCAAACCATCCCTTTCCCGACGGCATGAAGGACCTTTTCATCGACGACATTCCCGACCATCGTATCCTTTCGACGGCCATCTGGGTGCGCGACACCCATCCCGGCACCTTCGTCGCCCTGGTCACCAAGGACGTCAATCTCCGCGTGAAATCCAAGGCCGCCGGAATGGAAGCCCAGGACTACCTGACCGACAAGGTCGAGGACCGCATACTCGAAGAGTCCCAGAAGGAGGTGCAGGAAAAGGACATCGACCCCATCGACCTGCAGGGCCTGTGCTACGGGCCGGAAACCGCGATGGAGTGGCAGAAAGTCTCGAAAAGCAGGCCCCTGCCCAACCAGCTCTACAAGTTCCACTGGGCCGGCTCCGAAGACAAGGAGACTGTCTGCGCCCGCTACGATGCCTGCAGGGACAAGATAGTGCTCGTGAAGTCCCGCCAGGCCTATGGCATACGCCCCCGCAACGACGAGCAGAAGATGGCCCTTGATGCCTGCCTGAACCCGAAGACCGAGCTCGTGTCCCTGACCGGCGGCGCCGGGACGGGAAAGACCCTTCTGGCCCTTGCGGCCGCCCTCGAGCAGGAGAAGGACTATGACCAGATTGTCATTTCCCGTCCGACCGTGATTCTCGGTAACCAGGACATAGGCTTCCTTCCCGGGGACCAGAAGCAGAAGATGTCCCCGTTCCTGCAGCCACTGATGGACAACCTGAACGTCATCAAGGAGCAGTTCCGCCCCTCTTCGAAGGAGGCCCTCAGGATCGAGGCCATGCTGACCCAGGAAAAGCTCATCATAGAGCCCCTGGCCTACATAAGGGGTCGTTCGCTGGGCAAGTGTTACTTCATCATAGACGAGGCGCAGAACCTTACGCCGCATGAGATAAAGACTATCATCACCCGCGCCGGCGAGGGCACGAAGATGGTCTTCACGGGAGACATCTTCCAGATAGACCAGCCTTACCTGGACCAGTGGTCGAACGGCCTGACGCACATCTCGCAGAAGCTTCTCGGGCAGAAGCTTTTCCAGCACGTATTCCTGCGCAAGGGCGAGCGGAGCGCACTCTCCGAACTGGCGTCCAAACTGCTGTAGCAGCGACACTTTATAGAAATTTTGCAAACTGGCGGATTTTGTAGTAAATTCGCGCCGATTTATAAGAGATATCAAGAAAATGTTAGAGAAAAAGAAGAGAGTCTATCGTTTCGGCGGAAAGACCGCCGAGGGCGACGGATCAATGCGTGAGCTCCTTGGTGGAAAAGGAGCCAACCTTGCCGAGATGAGCAAGCTCGGGATGCCGGTTCCCGCCGGATTCACCATTACGACAGAATGCTGCGCCGAGTATTATGCCCTCGGCGGAGGTTATTCGGACGAACTGAAGGCGGAAGTCGCTGCAGCGCTCGAAGCCACCGAGAAACTCATGGGCAAGAAATTCGGCGATGTGTCGGATCCCCTTCTCGTGAGCTGCCGTTCCGGTGCGCGTTCCTCCATGCCCGGCATGATGGACACCATCCTGAACATCGGTCTCTGCTCGGCCACCCTCCCCGGAATGATCAAGAAGACGGGCAACCCCCGTTTCGTATATGACGCCTACAGGCGCCTCATCATGATGTACTCCGACGTCGTCATGGAGAAGGCCGAGGGCATCGAACCCGCCGACGGACAGGGCATACGCCAGCAGCTTGACCGCATGATGGCTGAACTGAAGGAAGCGAAGGGCTACAAGTCCGACACCGACATCACCGCCGAGGAACTGAAGGACCTCTGCGACAAGTTCAAGGTCCGCGTCAAGGAAGTTCTCGGAGTCGAGTTCCCCGACACCGCCGAAGCCCAGCTCTGGGGTTCCATCGGCGGAGTTTTCAAGTCCTGGAATGGCAAGAGGGCCATCGCCTACCGCCGCATCGAGAAGATTCCCGAGGACTGGGGAACGGCCGTCAACGTCCAGTCCATGGTGT
>JAEEIQ010000078.1 GCA_016281435.1 Bacteroidales bacterium | reverse complement strand
TGGCACGTATATATGTTGCATCCAGTTGGCGTAACGCTTATTTCCCGGAGGGCGTAAGACGGCGGCGGGAGTATGGTCACGAGGGCTATGATTTCCGGAACCCTCCGCAGGGCGGCAAGGGGTTCCATTGGACCGACATCGACCCGAATTGCGCGGATTGGTCGTTTGCGCGATATTCGCAAGGTCTGACGCATCCTGCTGCGGAGAAGCAGTTCGCCCATGACATCGAGGCGCTGGAGTGGGCCGATACCTGCGTCCTGGTCCTCCCTTGCGGTCGCAGTGCCCACACAGAAGCCGGCTGGTGCAAGGGCAGGGGAATGAAGACGGTCGTCTATATCCCGAAAATGGAGGAGCCGGAACTGATGTACAAACTCTTCGATGCCGTGACCGACAGCATCGAGGGTATTCAGGAAGCGATTCTCAACCGAACGTGATGCTCTCGATTCTCAGGCGCAGGGTTCCGGAGGGAACCCGGGCTTCGGCGATTTCGCCGACCTTCCTGCCCATCAGCGCGGCGCCGATCGGGGATTTCAGCGAAATCTTGCCGGCCTCAAGGTCCATCTCGTGGGGGCTGACTATTTCGAATTTCATGCGGGTGTTTGTCACGAGGTTCGTGAATTCGACCCGGCTCAGAAGACAGACCCTGTCTTTGGGAAGAACGTCGGGGTTGATCACGCGTGAATGCTCCAGGACCTTCTGCAGGAAACGGATGCGGCTGATGGTTTTAGCTTGAGTCCGCCTTGCTTCCCGGTATCCCGCATTCTCGCTCAGGTCCCCCTGGGCGCGAGCTTCCGCGAGGTCGTCCTTCACCTTGGGATAAACCTCGTTGATAAGATGCTTCAACTCGGCCGCAATCTCGTCGTATCGTTGTTTTGACAGGTATTCCATGGCTCTTGAATCCATTTTCCAATATAACGCACTATTATCCTCTCTGGCTGGCTGGTTTCCCTATTGAACACGGAGGGTTACTCCTCCCGTATCCCGACTGTTGGGGCCGATCATAATCTCGAATTCACCGGGCTCGCAGACCCATTGGAGATCGTGATTGTAGTAAGAAAGTTCCTCCTTTGTGAGCGTGAATTCCACCTGTGTCGAAGCGCCGGGCTCCAGATGCACTTTCCGGAAGCCTTTGAGTTCCTTTACCGGGCGCGTGGACGTGGCGTAGATGTCGTGGATATAAAGCTGAACTATCTCGTCACCAGCGCGGGAACCCGTGTTGGTGACGGTCACGGAGGCCGTCACGGAACCGTCCATGGGCATTCCGGACGCACTCAGCGTGACGGGGGAGTACGCGTATGTGGTATAGCTGAGGCCGTAGCCGAAAGGATACAGCGGTGCGTTGATCTCATCGATATAGCAACTGACAAACTTCTGGTACGGCTTGTCGTCCGGGTGCGGGCGGCCGGTGTTCTTGTGGTTGTAATACAGCGGCAGTTGGCCTACGTTGCGCGGGAAGGACGTCGTGAGTTTCGCCGACGGATTCACGTCGCCGAAGAGGACATCGGCAATGGCGTGACCGCCTTCGGAACCGGGGCTCCAGATATTCAGGATGGCATCCATTGCTTCGTCTTCCCATACCAGCGTGAGCGGACGGCCGGTGACAAGGACCATTACAACCGGCTTCCCGGTGGCTTTCAGGGCCTTCAGAAGCTCTTTCTGGGCATCGGGAATGGAGATGTCCGTGCGGGAAGCGCCTTCGCCGTTGAGGGTCTCAATTTCTCCCACGCAGGCGACGACGACATCGGCCTGCCGAGCCTTGGCGACCGCCTCGGCGATGAGCTGCTCCTGCGGCACGGTATGGATTTCCGGAGCCTGGTATCCCGGCATGAAGATCTTGTAGAGGCCGTAGCGGACGGATTCTTCCAGTTCCTTGTCTTTGAAGAGCCAGCTGCCTTCGGCATGGGTGACATTGGCCACCTCGGAGATGCCCTGGAGCGGGGTGACACATTCGTCATTATGGGCGGACATGGACCAGGAGCCGGCCATGGCGGCGGCATTCCCGGCGAGCGGACCCACGACAGCAATATGCTGGTTCTTGGACAGCGGCAGGACGCCGTTGTTCTTGAGGAGCACCATGGACTCCTGAGCCGCTTTGCGGGCGAAAGCGAGATGTTCGGGGGTATAGATTTCCTTCACTGAGCGAGTTGCATCCAGGTACTTGAACGGATTCTCAAAGAGGCCCAGCTTGTATTTCGCCTCCAGGATGCGGCGGCAGGCCTTGTCGATATCAGCCTCGGTCACACGGCCTTCGGCCAGAGACTTCTGAAGCGTACCCACATAGCCGTCTGAATTCATGTCCATATCCAGCCCGGACTGGAGGGATCGGGCCGAGACTTCCTGCAGGTCGCCGATGCCGTGGTTCACTTCCTCGGCGATGGCCGTGGCGTCGGAAACGATGAAACCGTCGAAACCCCATTCTTTCCGCAGCAGGTCGTCCATCAGGTACTTGTTCATCGACGCCGGAATCCCCTCGAAC
>JAEEIQ010000077.1 GCA_016281435.1 Bacteroidales bacterium | reverse complement strand
CGCAGTCGCAGATGCAGACGACCTCCGCATCCTGCGTCATCTTGGAAAAGTTCATCGCGAGGGCGCGTCCGCGGTTGTGGACACCGGCCACGCCGAGGCGGACCTTGTCGTTTGCGCCGAGGACACGGCCCGGGGCCGTTGAGGGAACTGCTGCCTGGAGTTTGTCTCCGACTGCAATGGCGGCGCCTGCTGCGGCTGCCTGCCTGAGGAATTCTCTTCTGCTTGACATTTGTGCTATAATTATAGGTTATAAATTCTGATTTCGGCATCCGGGAAGGCGCTCTTCAAGCTTTCGGTCTCTTCCGGACCGGCTATCATCGCCGCGGTCGCCAGCACCTTGGCGTCGAGAATGTCCGGAGCCGTCACGACGGCCATCTTCCTGTCTTCGACGGCTTTTCCGTTCCGGGGATCGATGACGTGGCCGGTGGCTCCGGGAGCGTTGCAGGAAAGGGCCATCGCACAATCGTTCAGGGGAATTTCCCCGAGGGGCATGCGGGAGAAGGGATTGGTCAGGCCGACCTTCCATGCATCTCCGTAAGGATGGGACCCGACAGCGAGGAAGGAATGGTTGCCGTAGTTGACGAAGGCGCAGCCTATGCCGGCCCGGGCGAGCATGCGCCGGCAGGAGCGGAGCAGATATCCGCGCGCAAAACTGCCGAAATCCAGCTTCACGCCATACAGGGACAGGCTGCCGTCCTCTTCGTCGTGGTCGACGTAATTCATCTTACCGAGGGCGGCGTCGAAAAGGCCCGAGGTGAGGCTGCGGTATTCCTTGCACAGGTCGACGGCTTCTCCGAGTTCGTCGCTCACGGATGAATGGGCCAGCATCTTGCCGGCGTTGAACTTGCCGACCTCGCTCTGCGGATCGTTCCAGTTCAGGATGGAATCCATCTTCCTGCAGTAATCGCAGAAGTCTTTCCAGAGCCCTTCCGCCGTTTCTTTCGGGGCCCCTACGCATATCAGGTCCAGCTTCGATCCGAAGATGTCCGGGACAAGTCCGTGGAACGTCCCGCCCTGTTCCTGATATTCAGATTCCTGTAACAAATCACGCATTACGCAAATTTCCGAAAAAATGGGTGCAAAACAACGTCATTTTGCGAAAACAGTTATTCAATATGCGAAAAAAGCAAGCTTTATTTTTTCTTGAGGTGAAGATCGTATGAGCGGCCTTCCCGGCAGATGAACCTCACTGTCGTGCAGCCCTTTGCGGCCGGGGCCGTCTCCACGTGCTCCGGAAGCGCGTCAGCTGCCCCCCAGCGCCCCTTCAGGGTCACTGTCACGGGGATTTCGCCGCTTTCGTTGCTTGTCCATGAACGGGAGTAGACGCTGCGCTCGGTCCTCTTGCCTTCAGGGTCGAAGACTTCGTCTGCGGCGCCGCGGTAGAAGGCCAGGTCCGGCTGGGACACGGACAGCAGCAGTTCTTTGCCCGAGACGGTCGTCATCACAAGGGCGGAGGTGTCCACGGCGACGACCGGACCCTGTTTCATCCGCGGCTGCGGCTCGAAGCAGACATAGGAACATACCCCCTTTGCGGGCACGGAGACTACGTGCGCGCCGTTATCCCTCCTGAGGACCTTGTATGCAGGTTTCCCGGCGAAGGCGGCCATCCGCTCCCGGTCCGTTTCCAGCAGGACGGCGTATTCGTACCCGGCCCCGGAGGGTGCCGCCCCGTGGTCCAGGACCAGGGACACCCAGTCTCCCAAGGACGACCCCTCCTTCCTTTCCCATACTCCTTCCTGCGGGAAGGCCCTGCGGAAAACGGCGTCTCCCGCGGAGAAAGATGAAACATAGTAGCCGGTCCCGCACTGGTCCACGAACCAGCGGTCCTTTTCCCCGAAGCCTTCCCAGTGCCTCTTTTCCCCGGCGGAAGGGCAGGCCAGCTGGAAGATGGTCGTTTCCGTCCGGCACAGGCTGTCCGCATCCTCGATCCCGCTGCCCAGGGCCACTATCATCCCGTCCATGAAATGGTAGGATTTCCGTGCCCTGAGGCTCCCGTCGTACTTGTCGTGGCCATGGACCTTCATCCCGAAGTTCCCGTTCCTGCCGTCCGAGGACAGGCCTCCGGCGAAGGCTTCGTCGGAAAGGAGCATCTCCTCGAAGCCGGAGAAACTGTCTACGTTCAGCACGCGTGCGCGGAGCCTGCCCCAGGGCAGATGGACGGAGGTCACTCCGGGAAGGCGGTTCCAGTCGAAACCCTTCTCCATCCATCCGGATGAGGCGAGGCTGACGGGCTGGCCCGCCGGGGAGCTGAGTATCTCCAGTCCGCCGTAGCCCAGCCAGCGCCCGTAGAAATTCGCGCCCAGATACTGCTCGGTGGCCCAGAGATATCGGCTGTGGCCCCTTGCAAGGGCGAGGCTGCGGCCCCTTCTGTGCGCGGATATGCATCCGTAGCCGAGGGCCAGGTTTCCCTGCGGATCATCCTCCGGGAGTATGCCGGCTTTCCTGAAGCGGCCTGCAAGCTGCTTCTCGAATCTGGATGGTTTCGGAAGGGACGGGGTGAGCCTTAGGAACGAGCGCGCCATCAGCGTGTCCAGCTGCGAGGAGCCGTCCGGCGTTCCGGCCAGTGCCATCAGCCCGTACTGGAGTGAAGAAAGCCGTCCGCTGCCGTTCGGATGCCTTCCTGACATGCTGAGCGGCCACTGGGCCAGGTTGCAGCAGAAGCGCAGGGTCAGGAGGCTCTTCCGGACCGTCCCGTGTGCGACCGCGGAGATGCGGAAGCGGGTTCCGGAGAGGAACATTATGGCCTTTGTCGCCCCGTCCAGGCCTCCGACCGCATATGCGGGGTAGTTGTTCATGTGGTGGAAGCAGGCGCCGTCTGTCTTGAACGAGCCGGAAAGGCCCGGAGCAGGACGGCAGCCCCTGTCTATCCAGCGGGACAGCGAGCGCAGGTAGCGGACTTTCTCCGGACTGTCTTCCATCAGCAGGATGCCTGCAAAGCGCCCTTCGAGATGGGTGTTGAACGCGTCTATGACTATTCCGTCGGATTCCGGCTCCGGCAGCACTTCATTCGTGGCGGCGTACCAGAGGAGGGTCGCAGCGGCCTCTTCCAGCCGGCCGCTTTCGCGCAGCACGTCCCTCATCAGGAAATATGCCGGGTACATCTTGCGTATGTCGTATCCGTAGTGGTGGCAGTAGCCCCAGCTGCTTCCGGCCGTGACCCCGAGTTCCGTGATGTGGTCGTAAAGGTCGAGGAACATGCTCCGGAGCTCCGTCCTGAGGGCGCCTTCCCCGCAGTCGTTCCATGCCGTGGCCACGGCCATCATGAGGTCGAAGTAGGAGAGGAAGTCCAGCCCTCGCTTGCGGAAATAGTCCTTGTCCCAGTCCGGCATCAGCCTTTCGTATGCTTCGGCGTGCCGGATCATGAAGACCGGCCTTCCGGTCACCGTCCCGTCTTCCGCGCGGCGGATCCCGTAGAATGCGAAGCGCTTCCGTATCTTGTCCATCCTTTCCGCTGTGATGGGACGGGGTTCATGGAGCATGCGGGTGAATCTTTCTTCAACCGTGCGGAGCTCCCGCAGGACATCCCCGTCAATGGGCTCCAGGGGCAGGTCCGGCCGGAGGAGGGAATTTTTCCAGATCAGGAGCCAGTGATTCGAGGTGCCTGCATTGACGAACGGCGCCTGCGCATCAGGCGACTGGAAACGGGAATCGACCTTTACGGCCGTGACAAGGTGGTCGATGCAGATGGATCCTTCGCTGGAAGGGGGCAGGATCCGTATTTCGTCCATTCCGGGCTCGGGCGTTCCTTCCATGTCCCTTTCGAAGCATACCCAGACCGCTCTCCAGCCGTGGAAATCCATGCCCATGCGGAACTGGCAGCAGGTCCTTCCGGCCTTGCGGAATTCGAAGGTAAGGGGGCCGCTGGACGGAGCGTCGTTCCTGATCCAGACTATGAAGGTCGAAAGGTAGGTGTCCGCACCCGTCGTATCCATGGGTTCGAACGGGACTTCGCAGTCGAGGCTCAGGGGTTCTCCCTGCCGGAAGGTCCACTCGAGGGAACGCTCTCCTTCGCGGAAATGGCTGTCCGTAAGGCGGACGCTGCCTTTCCCCGGGCGGGCGCACACAAGGGAAGCCTCATCCTCGAAGGTCAACAGGCGCGGGCTGTCAACCGGTGCAGCCAGGGCGGACAGACTGATAATAAGGGCGATGGCGGCTGTCAACTTTCTCATTTGCCGTATGGGATAAGGTCGGGCAGGACCCGTTTCTCGTACCAGGGATCTTCCGCTTCCCGAAGGAGCCTTGCAAGGCGCTCGCAGAGTGCGCGTACGACTTCCGGATGATCTTCCGGAGACAGGTTCACCATCTGGAACGGATCCGCCTCGTCATCGTAGAGTTCCGTCGCGGCGAGGGTGCCGTCCTTGCGTATCCTGAGGGAGAAAGTCCAGCGGTCGGTTTTCACGCCCCTGACCGCCGGGAAATAGGGCTGGAAGTCGCCCGCCCCGTCAAGGTTCCTTATATACAGGGCGTCTTCGGGGCGTTTGGCCTGCCTGCCTTTTTCAAGGAAAATGGAGGAAAGGTCCCTGCCGTGGATATGCTCCGGGATCCGCTTTCTCAGGCCTGCCATGCCAAGCAGGGTCGGCATGATGTCCGGAGACGAAAGCAGAAGGCGCTCGGCCCTGGGCCTTATGCGGCCGGGCCAGCGGACGAGGAACGGCACGTTGGCCGATTCCGTGTAGATCAGGTTCTTGGGGTCCGTGACTCCGTGACTGCACATGGTTTCGCCGTGGTCCGAGGAGAATACGACGATGGTGTTGTCCTCGAGTCCGGCTTCGCGCAGGGCGTCCAGTATCTGTCCGAAAGCCCTGTCCACCCCGGTGACGGATGCGAAATAGAAAGCGGCGCAGGAGGCCTTTTCCATGGTCGTGTCGGCGTTGGGACGCACCAGGAGCTGGCCTGGTGTCTTGTCGGCGTAAAGCGCGTAGTCCTGCTCTTCGCAGTCCTTGAGGGAACGGTACGGGGAGTGCGGCGGATTCATGCCGACCATGAGGAAGAAGGGCTTGTCCTTGCTGCGTCCGTTGCCTCGGATGTAGTCCGCAGCCACCTTCGCTTCGTGCAGGGGAGACCATTCATGCGGCTCGTGCCGGCGGCCCTCGCTGTCCCAGTAGTGGGGGTTCTTATGCACATCGAAAGTACCGTAGGAGTACCAGAACCCGAAGCCGTGGCGTCTTTCCGGAGCCGTGTAGGCGTCCCATGCCGGAAGCCTCTTGTCCGTGTATGAACCGGGATTCTGGGGGTCGTTCTGGGTGGGATGGTCCGCGTGGTATTTGCCTATGTAGCCGCAGTCGTAGCCGGCTGCCTTGAAGGCGTCGCCTATGCAGGTCAGGTCCTCCCTGACGGAGCTGTACGGCCTGTCGGAGCGGCAGTTGATGGGCACACCGCTGCGGCTGGGGTACATCCCGGTAAGGAGGCTTCCCCTGTGCGGACTGCTGACGGGGCAGGGGCTCCATGCATTGGACAGGACGCAGGCCTGACGGGCGAAGGCGTCGAGGTTGGGGGTGATGACAGGATCGCCGGTTCCGGGCGCATAGGGCGCGAAGTCCGGGTCCTGCCAGATACCGAGGGCGCTGCCGCGCATCTGGTCAGGAAAGACGTAAATGACATTGGGCAGGCTTCGCGCGGAGCAGGACAGTGCCAGTCCGGAGGCTGGGATCAGGACGAGCGGCAGGACTTTCATTTCCCCAATTTTCTTGACAGCGCCTCGAGGAAATAGTAATCCGCGTAGCTGAGTGGTACGTCGATTTCGTTGTTGTGCGGGATGCTTCCGACCGAATGCATCAGGAGGAAGTCCCCGTTGGTCCCCGGCGCGGCGAAATATGCCCCGGAGCAGAGGCTGCCAAGGATCTTGTCCGCCGCGGCCCTGTAGCCGGCTTCCGGAACGAAGCCGTGGAGTTCATAAAGGGCTGAAGCGATGACGGCGGCTGCGGAAGCGTCCCTGGGCTCGTCCGGGATGCCGGGCGCGTCGAAATCCCAGTAAGGCACCGAGTCGGCAGGGAGCCTGGGGTGGCCGAGGATGAAGGCTGCGACCTTCTCCGCCTGCTGCAGGTAGCGCTTGTCCCCGGTGTAGCGGTAGGCCATGGTGTAGCCGTAGAGGGCCCAGGCCTGGCCGCGCGCCCATGAGGAAGCGTCGGAGTAGCCCTGGGCGGTGCAGCGGGAACGAACGCTGCCGTCCTCCATCGAATAATCCACCACGTGGAAGCAGCTGGCATCATCCCTGAAATGGTTCTGCAGCGTCTTGTCTGCGTGGCTCACCGCAATCTGCCTGAAAGAGTCGTCGCCCGACAGGATGGAGGCTTCGAAAAGCAGCTCGAGGTTCATCATGTTGTCTATGATGACGGGGCATTCCCATCCCCTCTTCCCCTGCCATCCCTTGTCGGCGTCCCAGGACTGGATGACCCCGGCTCCCGGGCGGAAGCGGGTACTGAGGGACTTCGCCGCCTGGATGATGACGGGGATGTAGTCCTTGTTCCCGGTGACCCGGTAGCCCAGCAGGTAGCTGGATCCTATCATGAAGCCGACGTCGTGGTGGCTGGTAAGATACTGGACCTGCTCCAGGGCTGCGGTGAAGCGCTCGGCCTGGGGCCTCCAGACCGGATTCCCGGTCAGTTTATCCATGTACCATAGGCATCCGGGGAAGAACCCTACCCTCCAGTCGCTCAGGGAGATATATTTCGTCTTTCCGTCCGCCGTGACCGTGTTCGGGAAGAGGATCTTCCCCGAGGCGTCGATTTTTTCGATCTGGCTGTTCAGATGGTCTTCGGAGGCCTTGATGATTTTCCCAGTATTTGCACCGTCATTGCAGGAAACAAGGAGGGCGGCAAGAAGAAGGGCTGGGAACAACTTGGATTTCATAAGCATGTGTTATTATTTGAATTGATTTCCTTTTCAAGGGCTTTCTGCATCACCCTTACGATGCCTGGATGCTCCGCTGCGACGTTGCGCATCTCTCCGCGGTCGTCCTTTAGGCTGAACAGCTGGGGCTCGGGTGTGTGACCCGTCTCGATGCCGGTGCCCCAGGGGACGAGGGGTGTCCCGTCCGAGGGACTGATGTATTTCCACTTGCGGTTCCTGATCGAAAGGGTGTGGTCGTAGGCCTGCTCGACGGCGTATTTATGGACCCTCCAGTCGCGGCTGTCCGGGGCGGCGCCGTCCGGGAGCCTGACCCCCAGGCGCAGGGCAAGGCTGCGGAAGAAGTCGATCTGGGAAATGAGCATGTCCGTCGTGCATCCTTTCTTCGTCTTGCCCGGCCGGCGTATGATGAGGGGAATAGTCGTGCCTCCCTCGAAGGAAGAGTACTTGCCTCCGCGCAGATGGCCGGTGGGACTATGCTCCCCGACCTTTTCAACGGCCTCGTCGCAGTAGCCGTCATCCAGTACGGGACCGTTGTCGCTGGTCAATATCACTAGCGTGTTGTCTTCGAGTCCGTTCCGCTCGAGCGCATCCAGGATCTGTCCCACGCTCCAGTCGAACTGCGCTATCGCGTCGCCGCGAAGGCCCATGGTGCTGGCCCCGCGGAAGCGCTCCGCCGGCCAGCGCGGAACGTGGATGTCGTTGGTCGCGAAGTAAAGGAAGAAGGGCTCCTTGGCGTGGCTGTCTATGAACCGCACCGCATTGACGGTCACGGAATCGGCGATGTTCTCATCTTTCCAGAGGGCCTTGCCGCCTCCCTTCATGAAGCCAATCCTGCCGATTCCGTTCACGACGGACATGTCGTGCCCCTGGCTGGACTGGAGGTTGTACCCGAGCTCGGGATTGTCCTGAAGGGTGGGCTCTCCCTCAAAGTTCTTTTCGTAGCTGACTTCTATCGGGGCCTCCGGGTCGTAATTCACGACGCGCCCGTCCTCTATGAACACGCAGGGGACCCTGTCAGCCGTCGCCGCCATTATATAATGATGGTCGAAACCGATGTCGTGCAGGTCGGCGTCAAGCTTCCCGTTCCAGTCCTGGCAGCCCGTCTCGAGGCCCAGTCCCAGGTGCCATTTGCCGACGGCTGCTGTTGCATAGCCCAGCCCCTTGAACATATCCGCCATAGTGTACTGCTCCGGCCGGATGATCATCCCGGCGTTTCCGGCAGCGATGTCCGTATTGTCCTTCCGGAACGCGTACTGCCCGGTCAGCAGGCTGTAGCGGGACGGGGTGCTGGTCGATGCGGTCGCATGGGCGTTCGTGAAGCGTATGCCTTCCGAAGCGAGGCGGTCAACGTTCGGGGTCTGCACCCCGACGGCCCCGTAGCAGCCCAGGTCCCCGTAACCGACGTCGTCGGCAAGGATAATCACAACATTCGGATTTTCAGGGATATCCGTGCCGCATGCCCCGAGGGCGGCGGCGCTTCCGGCGAGGAGGAGGGATTTTCGTATCTTCATGATCGATTCGAACTTTGTATGGCAAATATAATACAAAAAATAACCGTATTTGTCCAAAAAAACCGGATTGCATCGAGAGCCTCTTCCGCAGGATACGTTTTTTTTATTTAATTTGCGAAAGAAAACGATAACCACATCATCAAAATGAGGAAAATACTGAAAATGCTGTTCCTTGCGGCAGTGTTCTGCCTGACGGCCATCGGAGCCGCGGCGCAGGGCGTCACCGTCAAGGGCCGGGTCACCGATTCTGCCGGACTGGGAGTTATCGGCGCCACGGTATACGAGGACGGAAAGCCGTCCAACGGCACCATCGCCGACGCCGACGGCAACTGGCAACTCAAGCTGCCGGCCAAGGGGACCGTGGTGTTCAGCTGCCTGGGCTATCAGGACCTTAAGGTGGAAGTTGCCGGGCGCAGCGTCATCGACGTGGTCATGCAGGACGACAGGGTGGCGCTGGAAGCGGCGCAGGTCGTCAGCGACGGCTACACTTCCGTGGCCAAGAGGGACCTTACGGGCTCCGTCAGCTCTGTCTCCATGGACGATGTGATAAAGACGCCGGTCACCAGTTTCGACCAGGCGCTCACGGGAAGGGTCGCCGGAGTGGTCGTGACCACGGCTGACGGCTCCGTCGGCGCGACCGCGGACATCGTGATCAGGGGCAACAACTCCCTGACGCAGTCCAGCGCGCCGCTCTACATCATCGACGGATTCCCTTCCGAAAGTTCCATGGCCACGTCCCTCAATGCGGCGGACATCGAGACCATCGACATCCTGAAGGATGCCTCGGCCACGGCCATCTACGGCGCGCGCGGGGCCAACGGGGTCATAGTCATCACGACGAAGAAAGGCATCGAGGGCAAGCCGAAGATCAATTTCTCCGCGACCTGGACCGGCAACAAGATCAGCAACAAGGTCCGGCTGATGGACGGCTACGAGTTCGTGCGCCTGCAGGACGACGTCACCACCCAGAGCGGCTCGACCAATTTCTACCTGCAGGGATATACGCTGGATGACTACAAGGACATCGAAGGGGTGGACTGGCAGGACCGCATCTACCGCAACGCCCTCGTCCAGAACTATTCCCTTTCGGTCTCCGGGGGCAACAAGAAGGCGGGCAACACCTACAACGTCTCCCTTTCGGCCCTGGACCAGGACGGAATCATCGTGAAATCCAACTTTCAGCGCTATCAGGGCAAGGTCAACTTCCAGCAGAAGATCAGCGACCGCCTCACTTTCAGCCTCCTTGCGAACTATTCGAGGAGCGTCACCAGCGGCACGAACCCGACCAGTGCCCAGCAGTCCTCGTCGGCTTCCGGCTGGCTGATGTACTCCGTCTGGGGATACCGTCCCGTCCGCCCGCTTTCGCAGGCCGGCACGGGTGACGACGACTGGTTCGACGGCCTCATCGACGCCGACATAGCAAGCGCCAACGACTACCGTTTCAATCCGGCGAAGACCGTCCGGAACGAGTACCGGCACAATGTCGTCGATTACATCAACGCCAACGCTTCCCTTGTCTGGGGCATCACCGACGAACTGAAGCTGAAGGTCTCCGCCGGATACACATCCAACAAGCGCCACAACGATGCCTTCAACGGCCGCCAGACCTATACCGGCTACGAAGGTTCGCCTTCCGGAAAGGGCATCAACGGTTCGATCAACTGGTATGACCAGCGTACCTGGCTCAACGACTACGTCCTGACCTGGACCAGGACCATGAAGCGCAAGCACCATCTCCAGCTGACAGGAATCTTCTCCATGCAGGGCCAGAATTACGACCACCATGGAGTCTCCTCGACCCAGATGACCACGGAGGTCCTAGGCCTGAACGGGCTCCATACCGGAGAATACCAGACCGTCACCCCGTTCCAGTACGACTGGCGCCTGATGTCCGGGGCCCTCAGGATGAATTACAATTATAAATATAAATACTACCTGACTGCGTCATTCAGGGCGGACGGCTCCTCGAAGTTCCCCAAGGCCAACCGGGTGGGTTATTTCCCTTCCGCGTCGCTTGCCTGGAACTTCAACAGGGAAGATGCCCTGAAGGGCCTCGGATGGCTTTCGAACGGCAAGCTGCGCCTTTCGTGGGGACTGACCGGCAACAACCGCACGTCCACGCCTTATGATTTCTATTCGCAGATTTCCACGCTTCCCGGTGACAACGAGTCCTTCGACTATGTGTTCGGCGGCAGCAGGATAGCTGGCTACTACCCTTCGAACATGGCCAACGAGAAACTCCGCTGGGAGACCACGGAACAGATCGACGCCGGACTCGACCTCGCCTTCCTGGACAACCGCATCAAGATGACGGCCGACTGGTACCAGAAGCACACCTTCGACCTTCTCCTGCAGGCCACGATTCCGGCTTCTTCCGGGTACACCTCCGAAATGCTGAACATCGGTTCGATGCGCAACCGGGGTTTCGAGCTCACCCTGGACTTCGTCCCCGTGCGTACGCGCAGTTTCGAATGGGGCCTGAACTTCAACATCGGCATCAACCGGAACAAGGTCACCGCCCTTACCGACGGGCAGTATTCCCTGCTCCGCTCGATATCCTGGGACACCAAGTACAACAGCCAGTACGCCTATATCACCCAGGTAGGGAAGCCCACCGGCATGATGTACGGCTTCATATACGACGGCACCTACAAGAGTTCCGATTTCACCGACGCGGGACTGCTCAGGGAGGGGACCGCATACCTTGCCTCGGTCGGCAAGTCCTCCGTCCGTCCCGGCGATCCCAAGTATCGTGACATCAACAGGGACGGTGTCGTGGACGACAACGACCGCACGGTCATCGGTTGCGGCCAGCCCCTGCACACCGGCGGCTTCGGCAGCAACCTGAACTGGAAGGGGTTCGACCTGAACTTCTTCTTCCAGTGGAGCTACGGCAACGACGTGCTGAACGCCAACCGCCTCATCTTCGAGGCCGGCGGCCGTTCGAACCTCAATCAGTTCACCTCCTACGAGGACCGCTGGCATGCCGAACGCAATCCGGATTCGGACATCCCGCGGGCCGGGGCGAACGGCATGGAACTCTATTCGTCCAGGGTCGTCGAGGACGGCAGCTTCCTGCGTCTGCGCACGGTTTCCCTCGGATACAACTTCAATCCTTCCCTCCTTCGCCGCATCAAGGCGAGTGCCCTGAGGGTCTATGTCACGGGAGAAAATCTGTGGACGCTTACGAATTACAGCGGACCCGACCCGGAAGTCTCCACCCGCAATTCGGTTCTCACCCCCGGATTCGACTGGTCAGCCTATCCAAGGGCATTCGGCCTCACCGGAGGACTCAATCTTACTTTTTAAAAGAGGACGGACGATATGAAAAAGATATTTGCATTTGCAATTGCAGCGCTGGCTCTTTCTTCCTGCGGTTTCCTCGACATGACTCCCAACGTAATCAGCAAGGAGACCTTCTACAAGAGCGAGACGGAAGCCAGGTACGGCCTGGCCGGGGTTTACGGGGCCATGAGTCACGAAGCCTTTTACGGGAATTATTATTCCCTGATGCTTTCAAACGTGGACGACCTCTCGTATTTCAACCGTGCGATCCAGTCCTCGACCGCTGCGCAGCAGTACCGCTTCGACAGCGGCACCAGCCAGATTTATGATGCGTGGACGCGCATATACAAGGGAATAAAGAACGCGAACGCCTTCATGCGCGCCATTTCCTCCTCGGACTTCGATCCGGACGGGACCATGTACGCGGAAGCGAGGTTCCTGCGGGCTTTCTACCACTTCATCCTCGCCCAGGCATGGGGAGACGTTCCCCTGCGCAATGATGAAGTGGTCAGCCACGAGGGGGTGTTCTGTCCCGCATCTCCGCAGAAGACGGTCCTCGAATGGGCCGCCTCCGAGATGGAAGCGTGCCTTCCCGACCTGTCGGATGATGTCAGCATCGAGCCTTCCCGGGTCACCGTGTTCACGGCCTGGGGCATGCTTGCGAGGGTCAACCTTTTCCTCGCAGGGCAGAGCGTAGCCGGAACCGACAAGGCGGCCTGCCTCGGGAAAGTGAAAAAGTACACGGGGCAGCTGCTGGCCTCCGGGGGGCACCGCCTGAATCCTTCTTACAGCCAGGTTTTCATAAACATGATAGGGGACAAGTACGACACGGAGTACCACGAATCGATGTGGGAAGTCGAGTTCCTCGGCGACCGCTCCAGCGCGTCCGACTGGACGAACGGGCGCATAGGCGACGGAATGGG
>JAEEIQ010000076.1 GCA_016281435.1 Bacteroidales bacterium | reverse complement strand
TGGTCCCGCCTTCAATAGCTACAGCGCGGGTATAGTCTTAAACCTGTAGTCCCTTCGCACGGGAAAGGGTTACGATTGTCGCGGTAAAAAAGGGCGATTGTCAGCGAGATTTCCTATCTTTGTTAAGTTCGGGAAAGCAATATCATCCTGAACGATGATAAAGAATCTAAAGAGCAAGGATATGAAAAAGATGATCACCCTTTTGGCGGCAATGCTGATTGCCGGAACGTCAGTCCAGTTATGGGCGCAGGCCGTGAACGTCCAGGACGTTCCGGGCGGCGCGCCCGTGCGCCCGGCATTCGACTTCCCTCAGCCTGACGTGATGTTCAACCTCTGGCCCGACGGCGCGCCGACCGACAACGGGCTGACCGGAGAGGAGAAGGACTACGGCAACCACGTATCCAACGTCACCAAGCCCACGTTGGCGGTATTCCTCCCGGAGGAGCCCAACGGCCTTGCCATCCTGGTCTGCCCCGGCGGTGGATATGTCGATGTCTGGGACAAGACAGAGGGCTATGCCAACTCCAAATGGTACACTGACCAGGGCATAGTGTACGCCGTGCTCAAGTACAGGCTCCCCAACGGACATCCCGAAGTGCCGCTTGACGACGTCCACGAAGCCATGCGCGTCTTGAAAGAGCACGCGGACGAGTACGGCTTCGAGAAGCTCGGCATCGCGGGCTGCTCGGCCGGAGGCCATCTAGCCGCTATGACATCCACGCATTTTACGAAACCGGAGGAACGCCCCGACTTCACCATCCTTTTCTATCCCGTCGTAACTCTCGACCCTGCTTTCACCCATGCCGGTTCATCACGATACCTGCTGGGACGCGAACCCTCGCAGGAGCTACTCGACCTCTACAGCAATGAAAAGCAGGTTACTCCAGACACACCTCCCGCATTCATCATGGCCAACTCCGACGACCGTGTGGTCCCCTGCGAGAACAGCATAGAGTACTACAAGGCACTGAGGGCCAACAAGGTCTCCGCAGCATTGCACATCTACCCGGTAGGCGGGCACGGATGGGCAGACCACAAGGACTTCATCTATCGTGAAGCCTGGATGGCTGACCTCCGTATATGGCTCTTCGAACTTGCCGGCGAACTCATCGCAACCCAGGAAGGAGAATAGGGTATGGAGAGGCTGTTGTTAAAGAACGTCCTGCATGACGGCAGGGCCAGGAACATCCTGATAGAAGACAACAGGTTCAAGGATATCGACGCCCCGGCGGAAGCGGCCGAGGCAAAGGTCCTGGACGCTTCAGGCACTGCCATACTCCCCGCCCTCTACAACACTCACACCCATGCGGCGATGACTCTTCTGCGCGGCTATGCCGACGACATGCCGCTGCAGACCTGGTTGCGGGATTACATCTGGCCTTTCGAGGACAAGCTCACACCGGAGGACATCCGTCACGGAAGCGAAATCGCCGCCAGCGAAATGATCCGGAGCGGCTCGGTATTTTTCAACGACATGTATTTCGATGTCGAGGAGACCATCGACGTAGTGAACCGCACCGGGATGAGGGCCGCAATAGGCATCACCGTAATGGAAAACCACTCCAAGGCCGTGACTAGGGAGAAAAGGGAGTTCATCCGTCACTGGCAGGACCCTTCCGGAGGGAGGATAAAACTCCTGGTGGCCCCCCACTCGATCTATACCGTCGGCGAGAAGAAGCTGCAAGAATGCGCAGCATATGCCCGTGAGCACGGACTACCCATCCACATCCACCTTTCGGAGACGAAGAAGGAAGTGGCTGACTGTATGCGCGAGCACGGCACTACGCCCGTCAGGTATCTCGAAAGACTCGGCTTCCTCGGCCCGGACGTCATCGCGGCGCACTGCGTGCACGTCGATGACGAAGAGGCCGACATCCTGGCCGAACGCGGGGTGACGATATCGCACTGCCCCTGTTCCAACATGAAACTTGGCTCCGGAGTGTTCCCCTACAGCCGCTTGATGAAGGCAGGCTGCCTCATCACTCTGGGTACCGACGGCGCATCCTCCGGCAACAATCTGGACCTGCGCGAAGCGATGAAGTTCGCCGCGCTGCTGGCCAAGTCCGGCGGCGACCCCGAGCTGCTGCCCGCGGAAGAGGTCTTCCGCTGGGCCACGCGCGCCGGCGCCGAGGCCTTCGGCATCGACGCGGGAGTCATCGCCGAAGGCAAGCTCGCGGACTGCCTGCTCATAGACCTTTCGGACATCCGCATGCAGCCTTGCCACCACCTCGTCTCCAACTTCGTCTATTCCGCGGACAGCCGGTGCATCAAGCACGTCCTTTGCGACGGACGGATCATCTTTTGAGAACTTCCACGAACAAAACGGACGGTTTTGTTCGCAAAAAGGGATAAAAAACGACAACAGGGTTCGGTTTTCCGAACCCTGTTGTCGAGAAGAGGCGACTCGAACGCCCGACCCCTACGTCCCGAACGTAGTGCGCTACCAACTGCGCTACTTCTCGAGAATCTCGAAACTAGGAAAGTTTGTTGATATAAACCTGAAGTCCGCTCTTGAGATTGGAGGCCTTGTTCTTGTGGATGAGGCCGATCTTGGCGAGCTTGTCGATCATGGCGTAGACCTTGGGGGCGTTGGCCTCGGCGGTAGCCTTGTCAGTAGTATTCCTAATAGCGCGGATAGCGTTCCGTGCGGTCTTTGCATAATACTTGTTATGCAGTCTGTGCCGTTCGCTCTGACGAATGCACTTCTCAGCAGAAGGGTTGTTTGCCATTATTTTATTTTTTTTATATTTTTTTCGTAGTGGGTAGGAGAATCGAACTCCTATTGTAGGAATGAAAATCCTAAGTACTAGCCGTTATACGAACCCACCATTTCCAGACGCTATTCACGAATGGAACGCAAAGGTATGAATTATTTTCCGTCTGACCAAAAATATTTTTCTATTTCTCTCAATCCTTTTTCCACTC
>JAEEIQ010000075.1 GCA_016281435.1 Bacteroidales bacterium | reverse complement strand
TGCGCTCGCACTCTCGCGGGCGGAGCACGTAGCGAAGCTGATGAAGGAAAGGGGAGTACCCGAAGAGAACATCGAGGTCCTCTCCGAGGGAGGGACGGCCGAGTACAGCCCCGTCGAGGCGAACCGCAACTGCCGGATAGAGTTGTTCGTCCAATAAGATTGAACCAGGAAGGGCGCTGCCGATGACGGCGGGCGCCCTTTTGCTCATCCTGGATCCGCACCCGGCGGGACCCTGACTCATTGGAGGTTTACCCTTGCCTGGGCATTGTTGCTCCAGATCTCGCCGACTTTGGGACAGGTTTCCTTGTCCGGGCAGTCGCCGCAGGTCTCGAATCCTTTCTCCAAGGCACAGCGGCGGACGGCGCAGAGCTCGCTGCAGAAGAAGGTCTTTGCACCGTCCTTCCGGCAGCCTTCGCAGTTGATATGCTCGGGAAGGATGGGGGCATTGTTCAGTTCGGCCCACAGCTTCGCGGTCTTCTCCCGGAGAGCCTGGTCGTTGTTCCTGGTCGCGATGAAGGCATCGCACTTCTCGCAGTCGATCCCGCAGATACCGATCGTTCGTTTCATGGTTTTCTTCGTTTCATTCAGTTCAAAAAAATAGAAGTCCGTCCAGCCGGTGTTCTCGGCGTACAGGTGCTGCTTGCCCCTGTATTCGAATCCTAATCCTTCATAGATCCTGTGCGCGGGGGTGTTGGTGGAAAGGGCATCGAGCCGGACGGATCTCATCCCATGGTCCCTGGCGATGCGGATCGCCTCCATGACCATCCCGGAGCCGATACCTTCACTCTGTCTGTCGGGACTGACCGCAAGCAGGTGGATGACGGCCACCTCGTTGTCGGCGACGTCCTTGAGCCACTCGATGGCATGGTAGTCCTCCCCCTGATACAGGGTGACCACCATCGCACCGACGATGTCCCGCTCCCGGTAGAGGTACATGCTCCCTTCCTCGATGAAGGACCGGATGCCCTCGGCCGTGGGATGCTTTCCTTTCTGCCAGAGGGCGTAACGGCCGATCTCCGGAGTGCGCTCGATCACGTCGTCATAGAAGGCAAGGACGGCACCGTAGTCCGCCAGGGCGGCCTTCTGCAGTGTCATGTTCCTTGTCTTCATACCTTCTTCTTGAAAATGACGGTTTCTTCCTTCAATGAGATCTTACCGACCTCATAACCATACGCCAGCAGTTCCTTCTTGAAGCGGAGGAAAGAATGGTCCAGGGGGATGCCGGCGATCTCGCCGATCTGGGAAAAACTGAGTTTCAGGACATCCTCGTCCTGGGCGGCGATGTGTTTCCACAAAGCGTCGTACTTGCTCATAAAGTTCGTTTTATTTAAGGGGGGTTAATCTTCCAATACTTCCAAATAGAAGCTCACCGGACGGAAACCGTCGTTGCAGGAGATCATCGCGCTCATGGGGTTCTTCATCCAGCCGTCGAAGAAGTTGCCTTCCCCTCGGGCAAGTGCTTCCACGAATTCCCGCATCGATCCCCAGGCAGACTCGCACATTCCGGTGGGCCGCTTCCCGTCCTCCGAGATCCAGCTCTGCCCGAGAAGGACGTCGCAGGTATGGAGGATCGGGTTCTCATACTTGGCCATCAGGTCCGGGTACTCCGTCTTCCTGACAGCCGTAATCTTCACTCTTTTCATCACTTGACGGGATAACGGATCACGGTTTTGACCTTTTCCGCCGCAGTCTTCCTCGGGTCGGACAGGTAGATCTCATGATGCAGGCGGACATCGTCGATGGCGATGGTCAGCCCCTCCTGGGCCACCAGCGCCTTCATCTTGCCGATGGTCACCGGCTCCATGTCGTAGGAACCGATGTGCATGCACTGCACGCATTTCCCCTCTTCGTAATGGAAGAACTCGGCCTTGGTGAAGTCCTTCTTCTTTTTCGCGGTCGCAGTCTCCACCGCCCAGTCAAAATCTTCCTTCGTCACGAAATCGGGGAGGCGGAGCATCGAGATGAAATGAAAGTCTTCCTTCCGGCCATAGTCCACCTCTCCCGT
Source organism: Bacteroidales bacterium (assembly GCA_016281435.1). The sequence goes on along the minus strand of JAEEIQ010000075.1, from coordinate 489 downwards.
CTCAGACCACCAGAGGCCTTCCAGGGGAGGGACGACGAAATCGTAATAGCCGTCGATTCGGTGGTCGCCCTTCTTGCTCATCTTGATCGTGAAGGCGATCCCGTACAGCACCTCGATCGACGCCTTGTATTCTCCGTTCTCATCGTTCGGATCTCCCTTGCCACGGACTGCTATGTAGTTCGCCGGAGGGAGCTCCACGATCGAGGGAGTCACTGGAGGGAGATAATACTCCTTATATTCTTTCTTGAAATCAAATGCCATAATACAAATCTAACTATTTTCCGTGACCTGCTAAAATGTAATCACAGGAAGACCCGGTTACCGTACCGACGCCTTGGGGATATCTGTCCAGAGGGTCGTATAGTGCGGGCTTTGGTGCTCACGGCTCATCTTGATCTCGCCGTTACCCTGTGAGCCCAGCAGGACAGCACCGCGCCCGAAAAGCTTATGGATGGAGTCGATGCTCGTAGAGAGCCTTGACTCCCTTTC
>JAEEIQ010000074.1 GCA_016281435.1 Bacteroidales bacterium | reverse complement strand
TGGTCGAGCGGCGGCGGTGCCGCTATAAAAATGTCGCGAAAGTTTGTATCTTCGCGACATCAACGTAAACCGATATCAGGACTTCTTCGTCCTAACTACTTATTGTTCAACATCGGTAAACTAATATCAGGACTAGACATTGTGTGCCGTCTCGAAAGAGGTTACCGCAGAAAGGTACACCCGGGGGGAAAGGCCCGTCTCAAACCCGGCTTTTGACCGAGCTTTCACCCGGACTATCTACCCTCATCTTTGAAGGGGAAAGCCATCATCTCCAATATCCAGTCGGCCCCCTTATCAACTGTCGTTAGGGGTGCCAAGCGCGACACCCCTAACGACGAAAACGCCCCTTTTTGCTGTTAGGGGTGCTTGGAGTGACACCCCTAACGACACCCAGGCGTATGAATGTCTCCGGCCAGCGGTCGGGTGGCGACAACGATGGAGAGCAGGAAGCTGTGGGCCCGGGCGTGGGCGGTTTAGTGCCCGGGAATGCAGTTGGCGCGTAGTGGGCGCCGAAGGGGCGCCGAGAGAGCAGGGAAGGAGTGCTAGGGCACTGCCGGACGCTGAGGGGCACCGCCGGACGCTGTGGAACACCGAGGGGACGACGAAAGAGCACTGAAGGAGTGCTGAGGGGCGCTATCGGATGCTGAGTGGCGCTGCCGGACGCTGAGGAACGCCGAGGGGACGCCGAGAGAGCACGGAAGGAGTGCTAGGGGCGCTGCCGGACGCTGAGGGACGCCGAGGGGGCGCCGAAAGAGCACGGAAGGAGTGCTAGGGCACTGCCGGACGCTGAGGGGCACCGCCGGACGCTGTGGAACGCCGAGGGGGCGTCGAGAGAGCACGGAAGGAGTGCTGAGGGGCGCTGCCGGGCACTGAGGGGACGCCGAGGAACGCCGAGGGGGCGCTACAGGTACGTCACTATCTCGCCGACAGGCTTCCGCACGTCATGGAGTTCCGTGGGACTGCCGGCACCGTCGGCCGGATAGCCGACCGCAAGGAGGGCATAGATCCCGTGCTCGCGGGTTTCGGGGAGGACTTCCCGTATCTTGCTGGGGTTGAAGTCCCAGATCCACATGTTGGCTAGCCCGGCGTCCGTGGCCGTCAGCATCAGGTGCGTCAGGACGATGGCGGCGTCGGTTTTCGCCGAGTTGATGCCGTCGCACTCGCGTACCCAGGCCTCTTCGTTCCGGCATCCGACGATCAGGACAAGCGGCGCGCCGTAGCAGGGGTGGACCGTCCTGAGCCGGGCGAGGGCTTCCTCGCTCCGGACGGCCCAGATCCGGGTGGGCTGGAGATTGCTCGCAGAAGGGGCCAGCCGTCCGGCTTCCAGGATCATGTTCAGCTTGGAGTCGGAGACGGGGTACTTGGTGAAGGAGTGGCATGAGTACCGGCTGGCGAGGATCTGCATGAAGGCATCGGAGCCATACTCATACTTGGTGATCTTCTGCTCGACGTCGGAAAAGGTGGCGCGGTTCCCGATTTTGGCGATGTCGCTGATGCGACTGAGGAAATTCTTCTTCATCTTCTGTTTCGTTTTAATCTTCCTTGACAGCCAAATATAGTAAGAACCAGCCAATTCTCCAAGTTTTTCAGGGAGGCGCGCCCTCCTTTCGCAGTGCCGGTCGAAAATGCGCGAATATTTTTTTGGACCAAATCTGTAAATGGCGGAAAAATGCGATGGTTAACCTGCAAAAACCGCGGTCGAAAATGTGCGATTTTTTTGCAAAAAGTCTTGGCGGTTCGGAAATTTTTTGTAACTTTGCATTCCCAAAATTGCGGCAAAATGCACCCAACCAGCTGAGCCTCAATTAGTTAGGGGTTTGAACGAAATTTTTTAAAGTAATACAGCAATGTTACAACCGAAAAGAACAAAATTCAGAAGGGAACAGAAGAACCGCATGAAGGGCAACTCCGGAAGGGGTCACCAGCTTGCGTTCGGCTCTTTCGGCCTCAAGACCCTTGAAAATTGTTGGCTTACTGCACAGCAGATAGAGGCGGCCCGTCAGGCCCTGACCCGCCGCATGAACCGTGAAGGCCAGGTTTGGATCCGCATCTTCCCGGTGAAGCCTTTCACCGCGAAGCCGCTCTCCACCCGTATGGGTAAGGGTAAGGGCGATCCCCAGGGCTTCGTCGCTCCCGTTACGCCCGGCCGTATCCTTTTCGAGGCCGAAGGTGTGACCCTCGCCACCGCGAAGGAGGCCATGCGCCTCGCCGCCCAGAAGCTCCCCGTCGCGACCAAGTTCGTCGTCCGCCGGGACTATGTTGAAGAATAATATAAGGAGGAGAAGAAATGAAAATTGCTGAAGTACGCGAAATGTCCATTGCCGACCTCCGCGACCGCATCGAGATCGAGAAGCGCAACCTCGACACGATGAAACTCAACCACGCTGTCTCTCCGCTGGAGGACACTTCGAAATTCAGGAAGACCCGCCAGGATATTGCCCGCATGATCACTATCCTCGCCGAGAAGGAAAAGAACCAATAAGCGTAGAATCCCATGGAAAGAAATCTTCGTAAGGAAAGAATAGGTATCGTGGTCAGCAACAAGATGGACAAGTCCATCGTCGTCGCCGTCGAGCGTCACGAGAAGCACCCTATTTACGGCAAGTTCGTAAAGAAGACCACCAAGTTCGTTGCCCAGGATGACAAGAATGAATGCAACATCGGCGATACGGTCCGCATCATGGAGACCCGCCCGCTGAGCAAGACCAAGAACTGGAGATTAGTTGAAATCGTAGAAAAAGCGAAGTAATTATGATACAGCAGGAAACACGTTTACTGGTGGCCGACAACAGCGGTGCGAAGGAAGTCCTTTGCATCCGTGTGCTGGGCGGTACCAACCACCGTTATGCGACCGTCGGCGACACGATTGTCGTCGCCGTGAAGAGCGCGATCCCCGGCGGCGACGCCAAGAAGGGCACCGTGACCAAGGCGGTCGTCGTCCGCACCAAGAAGGAAATCCGTCGCGCCGACGGTTCCTATATCCGTTTTGACGACAATGCCTGCGTCCTTCTGAACAACGCCGGCGAACTCCGCGGCACCCGTATCTTCGGTCCCGTCGCCCGTGAGCTCCGCGAGAATTACATGAAGATCGTTTCACTGGCACCGGAGGTCCTTTAATCAGCAGCAACCATGAAGAAATTCCACATCAAGAAAGGCGACGTCGTTTTCGTCAACGCCGGCAACGATAAAGGCAAGACCGGCAAGGTCCTCGAGGTTCTCCGCGACAAGGACCGCGTCATCGTAGAAGGTGTCAACATGGTGTCCAAGCACACCAAGCCCAATTCGCAGAACCCGCAGGGCGGTATTGTTAAACAGGAAGCAGGTATCCATATTTCCAATGTCCAGCTGATGGATTCGTCCGCGAAGCCGGTCAAGGTCGGCTACAAGACGGTCGATGGAAAGAAGGTCCGTTACGCCAAGAAATCCGGAGAGGAGGTTTAAGTTATGGCAAAGAAAGCACAGAAAGTCGAGGTCATGGCCCTTCCGGCCGACTATGTTCCGACCCTCAAGAAGACTTATAAGGAGGAGATCGTTCCCGCTCTGATGAAGCAGTTCTCCTATACGACCGTGATGCAGGTCCCGAAGCTCGTCAAGATCACCCTCAACGAAGGTGTCGGCGACGCGACCCAGGACAAGAAGATGGTCGAGGAGTCCGCTGAAGAACTCTCCATCATCGCCGGCCAGAAGGCCGTCATCACTTCCTCCCGCAAGGATATCTCCAACTTCAAGCTCCGTAAGGGCATGCCGATCGGCGCGAAGGTCACCCTCCGCGACGTGAAGATGTACGAGTTCCTCGAGCGCCTCATCCGTGTGGCCCTCCCGCGTATCCGTGACTTCAACGGTATCTCCGAGAAGCTTGACGGCCAGGGCAACTACACCCTCGGCATCAAGGAGCAGATCATCTTCCCCGAGATCGAGATCGACAAGAACCCCCGTATCCACGGCATCGAAATCACTTTCGTGACCACCGCCAATACCGATGAAGAGGCGCACGCCCTCCTCAAGGCCTTCGGTCTCCCGTTCAAGAAACACAACAATTAAGACATAGAAGATGGCAAAAGAATCCATGAAAGCCCGCGAAGTCAAGCGCGCGAAATTAGTTGCCAAGTACGCCGCGAAGCGGCAGGCCCTGAAAGAGGCCGGCGATTACGCCGCCCTCGACAAGCTCCCGAAGAACGCGAGCCCGGTCCGCCTGCACAACCGCTGCTCCCTCACCGGTCGTCCGAAGGGATATATGCGCGACTTCGGCCTGAGCCGTATCCAGTTCCGTGAGATGGCCTCCCAGGGTCTCATCCCGGGCGTGAAGAAGGCCAGCTGGTAAGATATAACAACAATCGGATATCGGGCGTCCCCGCGGCGCCGGTCCACAAAAAGACAAAAAAATGACTGATCCCATTGCAGATTTCCTGACTCGCATCCGCAATGCTTACCTCGCCGGTAAGAAGGTTGTCGAGATCCCTTCATCCAACATGAAGGTCGCCATCACGAAGATTCTTTGTGAGAAAGGCTACATCCTCAGCTACAAGGTAGTCGAGGGAACCCCGTTCAATACCATCAAGATCGCCCTCAAGTATCATCCGCAGACCAAGACCGCCGCGATCAAGAAGATCATCCGCGTCTCTTCCCCCGGTCTGAGGAAGTATGCCGACGTCAAGAACATGCCGCGCGTCCTCAACGGCCTCGGCATCGCCGTCCTGTCCACGTCCAAGGGCGTCATCACCGACAAGGAAGCCAAGGAGCTGAATGTCGGCGGTGAAGTCATCTGCTATGTTTATTAATTCAAAAAACAACCTGATATTATGTCAAGAATCGGAAAATTGCCTGTAAACCTTCCGGCCGGCGTGAGCGTTGAACTGCTCGACGGTAACGTGGTGAAGGTGAAAGGCCCTCTTGGTGAGCTCAGCCAGAAGGTTGACCCGGATATCACCGTCACCATCGAGGGAAATGAAATCAAGTTCACCCGCCCGGGTGACCAGCCGCGCTTCCGCTCCATGCACGGCCTTTACCGCGCGCTCGTCCACAACATGGTGGTCGGTGTGTCCGAAGGCTTCACCATCAAGCAGGAGTTCGTCGGTGTCGGTTACCGCGTGGCCGCCCAGGGTCAGCTGCTGACCATGGCCCTCGGTTACTCCCACGACATCCAGCTGATGCTTCCGGAGGAAGTCAAGGCCGAGACCCCGCAGGTCCGCAAGGGTGAGAACCCGCTCCTGATCCTCAAGAGCATCGACAAGCAGCTTGTCGGCCAGG
>JAEEIQ010000073.1 GCA_016281435.1 Bacteroidales bacterium | reverse complement strand
CAAGAAGTACTCCGAGAAGGTCGGCGAGCTCTTCTCCGGTGAGGTCTACCAGACCTGGAGCAAGGAAGTCCTCATCCTCGACGAGGACGGCAACGAACTGCACATCCCGAAGAGCGAGCAGATTCCGGGTGAGCACTTCAAGAAGAACGACACCGTCCGCGCCATCATCAAGAGCGTCGAGATGCGCAACAACACTACTCCCTACATCATCCTTTCCCGCACCACCAACGAGTTTCTCGAAAGGCTCTTCGAGCAGGAGGTTCCCGAGATTGCAGACGGCCTGATCACCGTGAAGAAGGTCGCCCGCGTGCCCGGCGTGAGGGCGAAGGTTGCCGTCGAATCCTATGACGACAGGGTGGATCCCATCGGCGCCTGCATCGGCGTCAAGGGCGGCAGGATCATCGGCATCGTCCGTGAGCTCCGCAACGAGAACATCGACGTCCTCCAGTGGACTCCGAACCCTCAGGTCATGATCACGAGGGCCCTCAATCCCGCCCGCGTGTCCTCCATCGACATGGGCTCTTCCCCCGAGGACAAGGTGAAAGTGTACATGCAGCCCGAGGAAGTCAGCAAGGGCATAGGCCGCGGCGGCTGCAACATCCAGCTTGCCGGCATGCTCGTCGGACGCGAGATCGAAGTATGGCGCGAACTCCCGAAGGAAGAAGTCGAGGAGGCCGAAGAAGACGTGGCCCTCGAAGAATTCTCCAACGAGATCGACCAGTGGGTCATCGACAAGCTCATGTCCATCGGCTGCGACACCGCGAAGGATGTCCTTGCGATCGCTCCCGAAGACATCGCCCGCCGGGCTGACCTCGAGGACGAGACCGTCGCCGACGTGATCCGCATCCTCAAGGCTGAATTCGAAGATTAATTGAAAGACAAAGGGGTTATTTATGGCAGAAATCAGACTTAACAAGATAATGAGGCAGTTCAACATCGGACTGTCCGACCTCGTGGACTTCCTCCGCGGGCAGGGCGCCGATGTCGACGAAAACCCGAACGCGAAGGTTTCCGACGAGTACATGGCCGCCGTGACCAGACAGTTCGGCAAGGACCTCGAGATGAAGGAGGCTTCCGAAAAGGTGGACATCAAGCTCACCGAAATCCTCGAGAAAAGCGGCCGCAAGCAGGATAAGGAACCTGCGGAGGACGAAGAGCCCGAGCGGGAGACCATCATCAAGAGCAATACGTTCATCAACTCCAAGAAGGAGTCCGCCCCTGTGAAGGCGGAGCCCGCGCCTGCGCCGGCTCCCGAGCCGGAACCGGTGCGTCCTGAACCGGAGCCCGAACCTGAGCCTGCTCCCACTGAAAGTGCACCGGAGCCCGCGCAGTCTGAGCCTGAGCCCGCTCCTGCCCCTGCCGCTGCGGAGCCTGCCCCCGAGCCGGAACCGGAGTCCGCGCCCGCGGAAGCGGAGCCCGAGGCTGCCGCCGGCAAGCCCGAAACTGAAGATAAGGCCGCGGAAAGCGTGCCTGCACAGGAAGAATCCGCACCGACCCCGGCGGAACAGCCTGTCGCAGCGGCCGCTGCTGCCGCCGTCGCCACCGAGGACGCCACCCCCTTCAAGGTGGTCGGGAAAATCGATCTCAGCCAGTTCGACCGCAAGCCCGCCAAGAAACGCGAGCGCATCAGCAAGGGCACCCAGAAGGTCGATGTCGCGAAGGCAGGAGCGAACGTGGACCGTCCTGCGAAGAAGGACTCCAAGTCCGGCCAGGCGCAGGCCGCCGCTTCCGGCAAGCGCAAGCGCGACCGCGTCGAGAAGTTCAAGCCAGCCCTGACCGAAGCCGAGCAGGAAGAGATGCAGAAGGAGATCCAGAAGCAGGTCAAGGAGACATACGCGAAGATGAACGAAGGCAAGAAGAACAACTTCGGCGCGAAATACCGCAAGGAGAAACGTGAGCTTGCCGCACAGCGTACCCAGGAGGAGATGGAGCAGGTGGCTGCCGAGAAGTCCATCCTGAAGGTGACCGAGTTCGTGACTGTCAATGACCTGGCGACCCTGATGAACAATACCCCCGTGGTGAAGGTAATCGGCGCGTGCATGAGTCTGGGGCTCATGGTTTCCATCAACCAGAGGCTCGACGCCGAGACCCTGGTGCTCGTCGCCGAAGAATTCGGCTACAAGGTCGAATTCGTAACCGCCGCCATTTCCGAGGAGATCGCCTCGCAGGAGGTCGACCGTCCCGAGGACCTGCAGCCGCGTCCTCCGGTGATCACGGTCATGGGCCATGTGGACCACGGTAAGACATCCCTGCTGGACTATATCCGCAAGTCGAACGTCATAGCCGGCGAGGCCGGCGGCATCACCCAGCACATCGGCGCTTACAACGTCGAACTGCCCGACGGCCGCAGGATCACCTTCCTCGACACCCCTGGCCATGAGGCATTCACCGCCATGCGTGCCCGCGGAGCCCAGATGACGGACCTTGCGATCATCATCGTCGCCGCCGACGACGCGGTCATGCCGCAGACGGTCGAGGCGATCAACCATGCACAGGCCGCGGGCGTGCCCATGGTCTTCGCCATCAACAAGATAGACAAGCCGGGGGCGGACCCCGACAAGATACGCCGCCAGCTCTCCGAGATGAATATCCTCGTCGAGGACTGGGGCGGAAAGTACCAGTGCCAGGAAATTTCGGCGAAGAAGGGACTCAACGTGGACAAACTCCTCGAAAAGGTCCTGCTCGAAACCGACCTCCTCGAACTGAAGGCCAATCCTTCCAAGCTGGCCCTCGGCGCCGTGATCGAGTCTTCCCTCGACAAGGGACGCGGCTACCTTGCCACCGTCCTGGTCCAGGAGGGCACCCTGCACGTCGGCGACGTGATGCTGACCGGAAGTTTCTACGGCCGCGTGAAGTCCATGTTCAACGAGCGCGGACAGAAGGTCACGGAGGCCGGTCCTTCGACTCCCGTCTCGGTCCTCGGCCTGAACGGCGCTCCCGCCGCCGGTGAGAAGTTCAACGTCCTCGCCGATGAGAAGGAAGCCAAGAGCATCGCTACGAAGCGCGAGCAGCTCATCCGCATCCAGGGCATCAAGACCCAGAAGCACATGACCCTCGAAGAGATAGGCCGCCGCATCGCAATAGGCAACTTCAAGGAACTCAACATCATCGTCAAGGGCGATGTGGACGGCTCCGTGGAGGCCCTGTCCGATTCACTGATCAAGCTTTCCACCGAGGAAGTGAAGGTCAACGTGATCCACAAGGCCGTCGGCGGAATATCCGAGTCCGACATCCTTCTCGCCCAGGCGTCAGACGCCGTCATCGTCGGCTTCCAGGTGCGTCCTTCGGTCGAGGCCCGCAAGGCTGCAGACCGCGAGGGCATCGAGATCCGCCTCTACTCCGTCATCTACGACTGCATCAACGAGGTCAAGGACGGTATCGAGGGCATGCTCGAGCCGGAGAAGAAGGAGGAAGTCACCGCCACCGCCGAGGTCAAGCAGATCTTCCGCATCAGCAAGGTCGGCACCGTTGCAGGCTGCATCATGCGCGACGGAAAGATGACCCAGAAGGCGAAGGTGCGCCTAATCCGCGCCGGTATCGTGATCTACACCGGCGAACTGGGGTCCCTCCAGATTGGCAAGGACCAGGTCAAGGAAGTCGTCTCCGGCAAGGAGTGTGGCATGTCCATAGCCGGCTACAACGACATCAAGGAAGGCGACATCATCGAAGCCTTCCAGATCGTCGAGATCAAGAGGACGCTGTAAGCGGCTGCTGATGAATGAGCGCCGGAGCCTGCTGGGCAGGTTCCGGCGTTTTTTGTCATTTCGCCCCGTAGCGGCCGGCGAAGAGTACCGCGCCGGTGCTGTTCTCGGTGATGAGATAGATGAAGGGGTGGTCGGCGTGGAAGACGACGCGATCGCCCGGGGCGACTGCGGCTTCCTTCATCATTCCGGCTGTGGAAACAGCAGCCGCTTCAGTGCCTTCCTCGTCAACTTTTATGACGGCATCCTGCTGAACGAAACTTAGGCACAGGGCATAATCGGACATGGCTTTGAAATCGGCCGACTCGTCGTCGAAGGCCGACGGCATGCCCATCGCTGAAAGAATCTCATTGAGATTGATGTGGAACTTCGTCTCGAACTTGGGCAGCCAGAGGTCCACGTCGCAGTGGAACATGCTCCGGATGAAGGAATCCACGCCTTTCTTTTTGAGGTATGCGGGGATTTCCGAGGTCTTGTGGCCGCTGCAGGGGAGCAGCACGGTCATCGAGTAGGCCCCGTTTCCGTACGGCAGGCGCACTGCCTGTAAAACGTCGTCCTCAGCGTAGGCGAAACTCTTCCACGCAAGTTTCATCATCCTGACCTTGCCGGTGCTTCCGTCGGCGAAGGTGAACTTCTCGTCGGAAGTCGCTCCCTTGGGGAACTTTTCTTTCCACTGGCTCTTGAAGTAAATGGCGTTCAGAAGATAGGCCAGCATGTTGGGGTCCACTTCGTCCAGAACCTTTGGAATCAGTCCGTTGGTGTTGTCCGAGCACCAGCCGTTGATCCTTCTTAGGGATGCCGGGCCGTTCATGAAGTCAAGGTTCTCGACCTCGGCGCGGTAGTACTGACCGACGGCGTCCTTGTATGATTTCAGCAGCGGCCAGCCGTCGTCCACGAAAATGGCGTTGGCAATGCTCAGCTTGGTTTTTTTGTCCAGCGCGGGGAGCTGCTTCAGCATCGAAAGGCAGTATTCATTGACCGCGTCCGTCTGCCCTTCGCCGTATCCCAGGACGGAGCAGATTTCGTCGGCGGTAGTCCCTCTGGCGCCGTCCAGCAGCATCCCGAGCAGGAACTGCATGCTGAGGGGCGAGATGATGTAGTCCTTTTCCGCGTCGGCGTCGATGCGGCTGAGGAATTCCATGGAGAAGGTGTTGCCGGTGCGGGCGAACTCTGCCGAGCGGGTCGACAGTTCCAGGCTCTTGTAGGGGTTGTCGGCGTAAGGGTCGCCGCCAATCCTGTCGCAGGATACTGCGCCCATAAGGATTGCTGCTGCTGTTGCAATGGTCATCATTCTGTCCATAATTACTGCGGTTTTGGTACCATTATATAGATGCATGCTGGGGTGAAATAGTTGCGGTGTTCTCTTTTTACCTGAAAAACGCTATCTTCACATCGTAAACTCCACATAAATGAAACGACTGTTATCCCTGATTACTGCATCGGTGCTGGCGATTTCCGCCTCCACGCAGGAGAAATGTCCCGAGATACGCAAGGACCACCCCAGGATTTTCTTCAACTCCGACACCTGGCCGGAGGTCCTCGCCAGGGCTGAAGGTCCTGCACGAGGCTACCGCGACGCGCTGCTGAAGGAGTGCGACAAGATGACGGACAATCCCGTCTGCGGCTACACCGGCCCGGTGGTGCGCATGCCCAAGAAGGCGTCGGACGGATCCTTCATATCGACCGACTCCATGCCCATCGACGCTATCAAGGAATTCGGCAAGCAGGCGGCCAAATGCGCCCTTGCCTGGCGTTTCACCGGGGACGCGAAGTATCTGGAGAAGGCTCGCAGGATGCTGAAGGTGTCGGTGGATGCATACACCGATGCCACGAAGAACCTGCATCCGGTGGACTGGTTCGCCTTCAACAGGCTCAATGCCATCTGCGCCTACGACTGGATATATGAGGGCCTGACCGACGGGCAGCGGAGGGAGATCATCGTTCCGCTGGTGGAGCACGTCCGCCTCATACAGCCTGAAGCGGGGCTGAAGATCCCGCGCCAGCCGCCAGGAAGCAAAACTACCGGATTCTACGGGATGGCGTCGCTGCTGTGGTATGCCGGGCTGGCCGCCGACGGCGACGGGTACTGCGACGAAGTTGCCCGGAAGATGCTTGAGAAGGGCTACCGGCTGTTCATGGAGGTGATCGAAAACCGCGACGCCACTGCCGGCGACGACGGCGGCCTGATCTCGGTGGCGGTCAACTACTCGCTGTACAATTACCCCTTCGCCCATTTCAACTTCTTCCGCAGCCATGTCTCGGCGACCGGGGTGGACATCGCGCCGCGCTATCCTGCCATGGCCCTTTTCCCGTACTGGGTATGGTGGACATGGATTAGGGACGGGGAGCGGCCGAAGGTCATACGCTATGCCGGAGCGTCCGACACCAACCACTATTCCAACACCTTCGGAGGAGAGTACATGTATGAGCACCTCTCCAACTACATGGCCTGTTTCAAGGATTGCGCCCCTGAGGCTGCCGCGTTCACGGCAGCCCTCCGCGAGTGGATGCCGTCGCAGAAGATTACCGACATCTTCCCGGCGACCCCGTTCCTCGTGGACACTGACGCCGAGGTGGATCCGAAGTACGCAGCTGCGATAACGGACAGCCCGCTCAAGGCCCGGCATTTCGAAACGATGGGGCAGATCCTGATGCGCTCCGGCTGGGAACCGGATGCTACCTACTGTACCTTCACGGCAGGTGCCGAAGTCATCCAGCACAAGCACTACGACGAGAACAACTTCATCATCTACAAATACGACCACCTTGCGCTCGACACGGGTGAGAGGGCGCGCCAGAAGGACCTCAACCTGACTTATTACTACGCCCAGAGCGTGGCGCACAACGTCGTGCTCATCCAGAAACCCGGCGAGAAACTTCCGACCTACTGGGGTTCCAAGACCAATGCTCCGGGCGCGAACATCAACTACGGAGGCCAGGTCAACCATACAAGCGCAAAGGTTCTCGCGTTCGAGACCGGCGACGACTTTACGTATGTCGCCTCCGATGCGACGGCATGTTACGGCTCCAAGGCCAAGGAATGCGTCCGCCAGTTCGTTTTCGTGTATCCCGACTGGTTCATTGTCTATGACAGGGTCGTTTCTTCCGATGCCGCCTACGGAAAAGACTGGCTGCTGCATTTCAAGAACCGGCCGGAGATCAAAGGAAACCTTATCAAGGCCGACTCCCGCGGCGGACGGCTGTACTGCCAGGCCCTGCTCCCCAAAGATGCTAGGTTCGACCTCATCGGCGGCCCGGGCAAGGAATTCTGGGTGCGCGACAGGAATTTCGAAATCGATCCGGCATTCTACGAGAAATCTTTCAAAGATGCTGAGGGACGTGGCTACGGTCCTTATTTCGGGGCATGGAGGATAGAGGAGAAGCCGGCCGTCGCAGCCGAGTCCGACCGCTTCCTCAACGTGCTCACGGCCACTTCCTCCGACGGCGGCAAGCCGGTGAAGGCGAAGCTGGTGCAAGACGGCGCGCGTGACGGTGTGGTCCTTTCGCTGAAGGGCCGCAAAATGACCTTCTGGTTCAACCGCGAGGGCGCCGTCGGCGGCGAAGTCGTCATCGGCCGCTCCGCGCGTCCCCTGACCGACAAGGTCCAGCCGCAGGAAGGGATACTGCTATAGATTCGCGAAAAAGTGGTATATTGCAATCCTATGGCAGACGAAAAGATAATATTCTCGATGAACGGGGTCGGCAAGGTCCTGCCCCATAACAACAAAGTCATTCTCAAGGACATCTACCTGTCCTTCTTCTACGGTGCCAAGATAGGCATAATCGGCCTGAACGGCTCGGGTAAGTCGACCCTGCTTAAGATTATCGCCGGGGTGGAGAAGAGCTACAAGGGCGAGGTTGTCTGGGCTCCGGGCTACAGTGTCGGCTACCTCGAGCAGGAGCCGCAGATGGATCCTTCGAAGACCGTGATAGAGGTCGTCCGTGAAGGCGTGCAGCCCGTCATGGACCTTCTGAACGAGTACAACGAGATCAGCGAGAAGTTCATGGAGCCTATGGACGATGAGCAGATGAACCGTCTCATCGAACGCCAGGGCGAACTTACCGAACAGATCGAGCACTGCGACGGCTGGGAGGTGGACTCCAAGCTCGAAAGGGCCATGGATGCACTCCAGTGCCCGCCGTCCGAGGCTTCCGTGGCGACGCTCTCCGGAGGGGAAAGACGCCGTGTCGCGCTATGCCGCCTTCTGCTTCAGCAGCCGGACGTGCTGCTTCTGGACGAGCCCACCAACCACCTCGACACCGAGTCCATCCAGTGGCTGGAGGCCCATCTGCGGCAGTACAAGGGCACTGTCATCGCAGTGACCCACGACCGCTACTTCCTCGACAACGTAGCCGGCTGGATACTTGAGCTCGACCGCGGGGAGGGGATACCCTGGAAGGGCAACTATTCTTCCTGGCTTGAGCAGAAGAGCATACGACTTGCGCAGGAAGAAAAGGCCGAGAGCAAGCGCCGCAAGACCCTTGAGCGCGAGCTGGAGTGGGTCCGGATGGCTCCGAAGGCCCGCCAGGCCAAGCAGAAGGCCCGTCTCGGCGCGTACGAGAAGCTTGCCAGCGCGGACGTGAAGGAAAAAGAGGCGCGGCTGGAGATTTACATCCCGAACGGCCCGCACCTTGGCAATAAGGTCATCGAGTTCCACGACGTCAGCAAAGCTTACGGGGACAAGCTCCTGTTCGAGCATCTCAGTTTCGTGCTGCCACCTGCCGGAATCGTAGGCGTGATCGGTCCGAACGGGGCCGGCAAGACCACCCTGTTCCGCCTCATAATGGGCATGGAGCAGCCGGACAGCGGCACCATCGAGATCGGGCCTACCGCGAAGATCGCCTACGTGGACCAGCAGCACAAGAGCATCGACCCCGACAAGACGGTCTTCGAGACCATCGCCGGCAATTCCGAGTGGGTCCGCCTCGGAGGCAGGGACATAAACGCCCGCGCATGGGTGTCGCGTTTCAACTTCTCCGGAGCTGACCAGGAGAAGCTCTGCGGAGTGCTCTCCGGAGGCGAAAGGAACCGTCTGCACCTGGCCCTGACCCTTAAGGACGAAGGCAACGTGCTGCTTCTGGACGAGCCAACCAACGACGTAGACGTCAATACGATACGTGCTCTTGAAGAAGGCCTTGACGGCTTTGCCGGCTGCGCCGTGGTGGTCAGTCACGACCGCTGGTTCCTCGACCGTATCGCAACGCATATCCTCGCCTTCGAAGGCGACTCGCAGGTCTATTTCTTCGAAGGCAGCTACTCCGAATACGAGGAAAACCGCAAGGCCCGCCTCGGCGAGACCGAGCCGAAGAGGTTCAAATACAAGAAGCTGATGTAGGAAGTACCGCAACGGCCTGTCGCCGGAAGAGATTGCCGCTCTGTAGCAAGCGGCACGCGCTCCGGTGAGTAAAATGGCCTCTTTTGCTCACGAAGGGCTTTTCCAGATGGCCGCGGTGAGTAAAATGGGGGATTTTGCTCACGAAGGCCCCGGGGTGACATCGGCAAGACCGACAGCCGGCCGGAGGAGTTCGAGGGGAAGGAATTCGACCCTCTTTTCCGCGCAGCCAGCTGCGGGGTGCTGGACAAGGAAGAACTCAAAGAATACGAAAGCGAGATGAGTACAGAAGACGATTACCGTGAATGGCATGAGCACGAGCTCGAGCTAACTCGCCAGACGGCCCTGGCCGAAGGCGAAGCCAAAGGCGCACACGAAGCCGCTGTGGAAACAGCACGCAGGATGCTAGCGAAAGGGATCGACTCCAATATGGTTGCAGAATGCACTGGCCTCTCATCAGAAGCCATTGCCAACCTTTAACTCGCGGCAAGCGACCGCGGTGAGTAAAACACCCGGATCCACTCACGAAAGGCTGTTCCAGATGGCCGCGGTGAGTAAAATGGGGGTTTTCACTCACGTACTTTCATTCGCGCTTGTTTTGGCTAAATAAAGAAGCTGGACCGGGCTGTCTCCGGTTTGCCGACTCTCCTCAATGAATAGATTCTGTCAGTGGAATGGGTGCGAAATTGCATTTTCCTCAGGAAATACCTATCTTTATAAGATAAAATCGATAGCAAGATGAAAAGAATCCTTCTATCTGTCCTGATGCTGCTGAGCGTCATCAGTGCCGATGCGTACCGCAAACCGAAATTCAAGCCGTTCGAGATCCCAGGGCTTGAGCCCAGGCCGGAGTTCTGGCAGGTGCGGCCCGACGAGGTGATAAAGGCCTGCAAGGCAGTTCGCAACGGCAAAGTCGAGGTGGTCGCGAAAACCCCTCTGGGATACCCTGTATACGCAGTTTTCTTCGGTGAATTCAACGAGGCTGTGCCCCAGACCAACTGGTCGGCGGGCAATTCTTCCACGACGAAGGATGCGTATATCGGTGACGCCCCGAAGGACAGGCAGACCATACTTTTCGTCGCCGGAGTGCATGGGTCCGAGCCTGAAAACGTGGCCGCTGCAGTCAATATGATCAGCCTTCTGGACACGGGAAAAGACCTTCTCGGACGGGAAGACAAGGAGTTTCTCGAACTTGCCTCGAAGTACCGCATCATCATCATGCCCTGCGTCAACATGGATGGGCGCCTGATAAGCCCCGACCACTTCCGTAACCAGCCGTACGAGGTTTTCCGCGCAGCGTCGCAGGGTACCTTGAAGGACGGGTCGCTCATCGGCTGGAAGGGGAGCAAGATGTGGTTCCCGCTTCCCCTGGACAAGGTTTCATACCCGGGGGGATATCCCAATTCGAAGGGCTACAATATCCAGCACGACGCCTGCCCCGGGGATATCCGCACCGACGAGGCGAAGGCTGTCCTGCGCATCATGGCGCGCTGGAGGGTGGATTTCATGCTGAACGGCCACAGCTGCCAGTATGCGCCGTTCCTCATTTATCCGAGCCAGGTGGAAACCGCTGCCCATGAGAAGAGGGCGGACGAACTCTGCCGCAAGGTCAACACCGCCTTCTTTGAAGCCGGACTCCGTCCCGACAACAAGCAGGGCGGCAAGCATACAACGACCATCAATATCACCAACCTTACCAACTGGTGCTCGGGAGGTCTCGGGATAACGCTGGAGAACAACCACAGCTGCTACGATGCCAACGGGAAGATCTGCCTGCAGAGCTTCGAGCAGATGATGGCACCGGCCTTCGTCGCCTTAAAAGTCATTATGGCCGACGGCCTGGAACGGCCTCTGGCTGAAAGATAGTTGGCTTAATGCTTTGTTTCATTTGCCCTGATGTGCCTCGTAATCTTTATCAACCAATTAAAGATAAATCAGTTATGAGAAAATATGATTGGTCGAAAGATCGAGTTGCAGAGGCTGTGGCCGAGGCAAATTGTTGGTTTGACTGTCTTGCTCGGTTGGGAATTCCCAAAGGGGGATGCAATTATAGAACGCTTCAGTCTAAAGTCCGCCAGTATGGAATTGATACAAGCCATTTTAATTACCATTATGCTAAAACACATAATGGGCAGCATTATGGACATAGTCTTATAAATTAAACGGACGAAGAAATTTTTTGTGAAAGGCCCAATATTAAAAGAGAGAATATAAAACGTGAATATATACGTCGCATTTTGAGTGGTAAACCGCATTGTGAGTTATGTGGTATCAGTAATTGGAATGGTAGGGATCTGGTATTTCAGATACATCATATTGACGGAGATTCTAGCAACCAGAAAAAGGAAAACCTGATGCTTCTATGTCCGAACTGTCACTCGCAGACGGATACTTTTTCGAACAGGAAGCGTAAACAATGAATACTGTAGTTGGGATATCAAGATTCGAACTTGAACTGCAAGTGCCAAAAACTTGAGTGCTGCCGTTACACCATATCCCAATTCCGTTTGCAAAGATATAAAAAAATGGACAATCTCGACGACAAATACATGAGAGAGGCGCTGAAGGAAGCGCACGCGGCCCTGGACGAGGGGGAAATCCCCATCGGGGCCGTCATCGTCAGCAGGGGGCGTATCGTGGGCAAGGGCCACAACATGACCGAAAGGCTTCACGACCCCACGGCCCACGCCGAGATGATAGCCCTGACGGCGGCGACCGAGGCCCTCGGGGGCAAGTACCTCAAGGACTGCACGCTCTATGTTACGATCGAACCCTGCCCCATGTGCGCCGCGGCCCTGAACTGGGCCCAGATCACCCGCATAGTCTGGGGTGCCGACGATCCCAAGAGGGGGATGACCATGTATACCCCGTCCCTCCTGCATCCTAAAACGGAAACCGCTTCAGGAGTCCTCGCGCAGGAATGCGGGGAAATCCTGAAGCAGTTCTTCAAGGATACGCGGGATTAATACCCGAACACTTCTTCCAGGGAAACGTTCTTGACAGGCCCGAGGGTGCCGAGGTACTTCTGGTCCAGACCCTTCGGATCTCCGAGGATGGAGTAGCTGTACGTGCGGCCCTTGACCCATTTTTCATGGACCTTGGCCAGATCTTCCATCGTAAAGCCCTGCAGGGCGTCGAAGATGGCTTTATCCATGGGCTCGTCGAGTCCGAGTTCCTGATCTGACAGGTACTTGTTTATCAGCGATGCTCCGTTGTAGCGGCGGGTGCGCAACTGCCCTTCGAGGGCAGTCTTCGCCACGGCGAAAGCCGCGTCGCTCTTCGGCATGTCCTCGATTATCGAATCGAAGGTCTCGACCGCCTGCTGAAGCTTGTCGTTCTGCGAATCGATCACGGCGAAGAAGCAATAGTTGTCTTCCTTGTATGAAGGAGGGGCCAGGTAGGCGTATGCCCCGTAGGCCAGGGCTCGCGCCTCACGCATCTCCTGGAATACCACGGAATTCATGCATCCGCCGAAATACTCGTTGAAGATGCGGAGTCCTGCTTCGTCGGCGGCGCTGAACGTTTCTCCGCGGTTGGAAAGCTGTATGTAGCTGAACTGGCGGGTATCGTACGGCGCTATGGTCACGGAAGGCGTGTCCGTGCGGCGCATTGCCGGACGCATCCTCTCAAGGGGCTCCAGCTCGTCCGCACAGTGGTGGGCGTTGCAGACAAGGTCCTTGATGGCCGCCTCCTTCGAGGGACCGTAGTAGATGGCCTTATGTTCCTTCCCGAGAAGGGCGGAGACCTTGGCGAGCAGTTCTTCGGAAGTGACTGCCGCGATCTGGGCGTCGCTCATCGTGGTGGCCCTGACGTATTCGGGTCCGTAGATCTGGTATTTGCGAAGGGCGCTGCCGCAGGCCTGCTGGTTGAACTTGGCGTCGGAGCGGGCCTTGAAGGTGTCGGCCTTGAGCTGGGCGAGGACGGCTTCGTCCGGGACGGCGTTCTCGATCAGGTCTTCAACTATGGCGAGGGCCTTGCCGATGTTCTCGTCGAGGCCTGTCACCCCGTAGCTCGAAACCGCGTCGCCGGCGCTGAACGTATAGTTGCATGCGAGGGCGTACATCTCGGAAGCTATCTGGGCGGCGCTGCGGGTGGGAGTGCCGAGGTAGCTGATGTAATCGAAGGCCAGGCCGAGGGCGGGATCGGCGGTCTTGCCGCACTCGAAGCGGAAGGTCAGCGTGGCTATGTCGTTGGTTTCATTCTTGCGGCTCACGACCTTGATGCCCTTGCGGGCCTCGAAGGTGGAAAGGTCGCGTGAATAGTCATAGAACAGCGGTTCGATGGGCTTGACTTTCTCCGCCTGAAGGGCGCTGAGGAACTCGCTCTGCTTGTCCCTGTTCATGAAGATGGGGGTGATCTTCGGTGCCTCGACCTTCTCGTTCTTGGGGTTGGGACCGAGACGCTTGAACACCGTGACATAGCCGTCTTCGGGAAGATATTCCTTCGCCCATGCGACTATGTCGTCCTTTGTGATTCCGGATATGGACTTGAAGCCGCGGACCTCGTCGGCCCACTTGTTCCCTGCGATGAACGAATTGGAGAACAGCATCGCCCTGGAAGAGTTCCTTTCGAGGGCTTTCATGAATTTCAGCTTGTAATTGGCGATGGAAGAGCTGACGAGGCTCTCGTCGAAATTGCCTTCGCGAAGGTCCTTGACGGAGGCGAGGATGAGGTCCCGGACCTCCTCCAGGCTCTGTCCCTGCTTCGCATAACCCTGGCAGACCAGCTCCCCGTAGTCGGTGCGGCCATAGTTGAACGAACCGGCCATGAGGGCCTTCTGCTGCTGGTTGATGCTTATGTCCATGAGACCGGCCATGCCGTTGTAGAGTATGCTGCCGGCGATGTTTCCTACGGCGTTCTCTTCGATCTGACGGGTGCCTGGAGTGCGCCATGAGACGGTCACGAACTCCGCTTCGGTCCCGTAGACTGTCTTCTCGACCGGGGCGGTGAGCTTTTCTTCGGGCTCATAGCTGAGTTCAGGCACGTCCTTGCCCCGCTTCCAGTCGCCGAAGTATTTCTTGATTGTCCTGACGAACTCGTCCGGATCGAAGTCGCCCGAGGCGCAGATGGCCATGTTGTTCGGAACGTAGTAGGTCGCGCGGGTCTTCTTGATCGCGGAGATGGAAGGATTCTTCAGGTGCTCGCTCGTGCCGATCACGTCGCACCTGCCGTATGGATGCTTGCGGAAAAGGACCGAGTCGGCGGCCTGCATCGCATTCTGCCCGTCCTCGTTGAGGTACATGTTGTATTCCTCGTAGATGGTCTCGAGTTCGGTATGGAAGCCGCGGATGACCTGTGCGCGGAAGCGGTCGGCCTGGACCTTCGCCCATGCGTCTATCCTGTTGGAAGGGATGTTCTCCAGATAGCATGTCATGTCGTTGCCGGTGAAGGCGTTGGTGCCTTGGGCACCGATCACGGCCATGGCCTTGTCGTACTCGTTGGGGATCGATATCTTCGAGGCTTCGTAGCTCACTGAGTCGATACGGTGGTAGATGGCGGCCCTCTCTGCGGGATCGGACGTGGCCTTGTAGACATCGAACAACCTTTCGATCTCGTCGAGCAGCGGCTTCTCGGCTGCGTAATCGCTGGTGCCGAGATTCTCGGAACCCTTGAACATGATGTGCTCGAAGTAGTGGGCGAGCCCGGTGTTGTCGTCCGGGTCGTTCTTCCCGCCGCAGCGGACGCAGATCATGGTCTGCAGGCGGGGTTCGGTCTTATCCACGCTCATATAGATCTTCAGGCCGTTGTCGAGGGTGCAGATCTTGGCTTTGAGGGGATCTCCGGGGACGGTTTCATATCGGCTGCATGAAGAGAGCAGGCCTGAAATGACGGCCGTCAGGGTGATGAAAAATAAGACTTTTCGCATGATTTTTGCAGTAAAAATTCGGTTTTGGTCACAATTGAGTTCAAAATTACGAGATTTTTTTCGCATCTTCACACGTTTTTCATCTTTTATTATGAGAAAGGTATTTCTGCTTCTTCTGCTTGCCGCCCTTGCCCCGTCCTGCAAACAGGCCGCCGAAAAGGGAAGGGAGGCCCGCAAATGCGACATGATGGTCCTGCATCCGACCTCGCGCAAGCTGAGTTCGACCTACTCGGCAACCATACGCGGGAAGCAGGATATTGACATCCGGCCGAAGGTCTCGGGGTATCTTACCGACGTGAAGGTGCGCGAAGGTTCCCTGGTCGGCAAGGGCCAGACCCTCTTCGTCATTGACCGGGTGCAATATGAAGCTGCCCTGCAGACGGCCATAGCCAACGTGGACGTGGCGAAGGCGGCGGTTTCTGCGGCGCAGCTGACCCTGGACAGCAAGGAGAAGTTGTACAAACAGAACATCATATCCGAGTTCGACCTCCAGATGGCGCGTACGACACTCGCCCGGGAGAAGGCATCCCTGGCCCAGGCGCATGCCAACGAGGTGAATGCCCGGAACAACCTCTCCTACACCGAGGTGAAGAGCCCGTCCGACGGCGTCGTGGGCATACTTCCGTTCCGGGTCGGCGCCCTTGTCAGTCCCAATGACGGCACTCCGCTGACGACAGTTTCCGACAACTCCGAGATGTACGTCTATTTCTCCATGACCGAGAGCCAGGTCCTTTCGCTGACGCGGCAGTTCGGCTCCCTGGAGAACGCTCTCCGCAACATGCCCTCGCTCGAGCTGGAGCTCAGCGACGGTACGATATATTCGGAAAAGGGCCGTATCGAAGCCATTTCCGGCATCATCGACGCGACCACCGGATCCGTTACCGTCCGCGCGAAATTCCCCAACAAGGGGCGCCTGCTGCTCTCCGGAGGCTCCGGCAACGTGATCCTTCCGCATGAGCAGCCTGACTGCATCGTGATCCCGCAGCACGCGACCTTCGAAGTCCAGGACAAGGTCTATGTATTCCGCTATGAAGGGGGAGTGGCCAAGTCCCATATCATCGGAGTCTTCGAGATTTCCAACGGCAAGGAATACGTGGTCCAGAGCGGCCTTGCTCCCGGTGACACCCTGATCACGGAAGGCGTCGGCCTGCTCAAGGACGGCGTCCGTGTCGACATCAAGAAACTCTCGGAGTGATGAACATCAAGACTTTCATCGACCGTCCGGTCCTTTCCACCGTCATCTCCGTCGTCATCGTCATCGGCGGCATAATAGGGCTGACTGCCCTGCCCATCGAGCGCTATCCAGGCATCGCGCCCCCGACCATCAACGTCTCCACTTCCTATCCGGGCGCCAGCGCCGAGACCGTGATGAAGTCCGTCGTGGTGCCGCTTGAGGAAGCAATCAACGGCGTGGAAAACATGACCTACATGTTCTCCAATGCCTCCAACACCGGCATGGCCAACGTGCAGGTCTTTTTCAAGCAGGGGACAGACCCGGACATGTGCGCCGTCAATGTCCAGAACTGCGTCAGCCGCGCCACGAGGTCCCTGCCTGCCGAGGTCAACGAGGTCGGCGTGACCGTCCGCAAGAGGCAGACCAACATCCTCATGCAGGTGGCCCTCTATTCGCCGAACGGCTCCTACAACAACGAATTCATATCCAACTATATCAAGATCAACCTCGTGCCGGCGGTGAGCCGCATCCCGGGCGTCGGTGACGTGGACGTGCGCGGAGCCGACTATTCGATGCGCATTTGGCTGAAGCCGGACGTCATGGCCCAGTACAGGCTGGTCCCGTCCGACGTGACGAACGCCCTTTCGGAGCAGAACATAGAAGCCGCGACCGGGTCCCTCGGGGAGAATTCGGACAATACCTTCGAGTATGCCCTGCGCTACAAGGGCCGCCTCGAAAAGCCCGCCGAGTTCGAGAACATCATCATCAGGGCCCTGCCCAACGGTGAGGTCCTGAAGCTCAAGGACGTCGCGACTGTCGAACTCGGTGCCCGCAGCTACCAGTTCATCGGCCGCGTCAACGGCAGCCCCGGTGCATCCCTGATGGTTTTCCAGACCCCCGGATCCAATGCGACCGAGGTCATACGCAAGATAGAGAAATACCTTGACCAGGCCCGCGAGGACTTCCCGATCGACCTCGAACTGGCCGTGCTGACCAACTCCAACGACTTTCTCTTCGCTTCGATAAAGAATGTCGTCAGGACCCTGCTGGAAGCCATCCTGCTTGTTATCCTCATCGTGTTCATCTTCCTGCGTTCGGTACGCTCGACGGTGATTCCGCTGATCAGTACCCTGGTTTCGATCATAGGGACATTCATGTTCCTGTACATCTTCGGCTTCAGCATCAACCTGCTGACCCTGTTCGCCCTGGTCCTGAGCATAGGAGTCGTCGTGGATGACTCGATCATCGTCGTCGAGGCCGTCCACGCGAAGTTCGACCTCGGCTATACCTCCCCGAAAAGCGCCGCCGTGGACGCCATGCATGACGTCACCTCTGCCTTGATAACCTCGACCCTCGTCTTCATGGCCGTGTTCATGCCGGTCTCCATGATGGGCGGGACCGCAGGGACGTTCTATACCCAGTTCGGCATCACGATGGCCGTTGCCGTCGGCATCTCGGCCATCAACGCCCTTACCCTCAGCCCTGCCTTGTGCGCCATGCTCATAAAGCCGCATCCCGTCAGCGCTCCGGGTGTCCCGAAGAGCTTCGGAAAACGTCTCGGGAAAGCGCTCGAGGGCGGTTTTGACGGCTTTAGGCGCCGCTATCTCAAAGGCGTGCAGTTCTTCATGCACCACCGCTGGGTGGCCCCGGTACTCGTAGTCGTGTTCCTCGGCCTGCTTTTCTACAACCTGAAGACCACCAAGACCGGCCTCATCCCGCAGGAAGACATGGGCGTCGTCCGCGTCGACGTGACCACGCCTCCGGGCAGTTCCCTGTCGCACACGAAGAGCATCATGGACAAGATAGACCGCGACGTGATACAGGGCATAGACGAGAAGAGGGCTTACGAGAATTCCACCGGCTGGGGCATGATTTCCGGCCAGGGTTCTTCGCACGGTTCATTCACCATCAGGATGAAGCCCTGGGACGAAAGGCCAGGCAAGGAGCATTCCGTGGACCGTATAATCGAAAGGATCAAGAGCTATACCGCGGACATCAACGACGCGAACATCTTCATCTCTTCCCCGGCAATGATTCCCGGTTACGGCTCGTCCAACGGCTTCGAACTTTACATCCAGGACCGTAAGGGCGGAGACATCGAGACCTTGTACCAATATACCCAGGACTTCATCGCTGCGATGAAGCAGCGTCCGGAGATAGGCTCGGTCAACACGTCCTTCAACCCCAATTTCCCGCAGTACCGTATAGATCTCGACGCGATCAAGTGCAAGCGGGCCGGAGTCTCGCCGAAGGAGGTCCTTTCCGTGCTGAACGGATATTACGGAGGCCAGCTTTCCACCCGATTCAACCGCTTCACGAAGCTCTACCAGGTCATGGTACAGGCCGACCCGCAGTACCGCGAGGACAAGCAGTCCCTGAACAACATTTTCGTGCGCATAGGCAGCGACATGGCCCCCGTGAGCCAGTTCGTCACCCTGACGAAGATCTATGCCCCCGAAAGTCTCAACCGCTTCAACCTGTTCCCGTGCATACGTGTCAACGGGCGCGCGGCGGAAGGCTATTCTTCCGGCCAGGCCATCCAGGCCATACGGGAGGTGGCCTCCGAGACGCTTCCCATGGGTTACGGCTTCGATTTCGGCGGCATTTCCCGTGAGGAGGCTGAGACTTCCGGCAACTCCTGGCTCGTCTACGTCATATGTTTCGTGCTTATCTATCTCATCCTCTGCGCCCTTTACGAGAGCTACCTGCTTCCGTTCGCCGTGCTCCTTGCCGTTCCGGCGGGCCTTGTCGGCAGCTTCTGGCTTGCAAGGGCCATGGGACTCGAGAATAATATCTATCTGCAGACGGGCCTCATCATGCTCATAGGCCTGCTGTCGAAAACTGCCATCCTGATCACCGAGTACGCAGTCAGCAGGCGCCGCTCCGGCATGGGCATAGCTGAGGCCGCCCTGATGGCCACCAAAGAGCGTTTCCGCCCCATCATGATGACGGTGCTGACCATGATAGTCGGCCTGTTCCCGCTGCTTCTTGCAAGCGGGGTAGGGGCCCACGGCAACAATACTCTCGGCGCCGGCGTGATCGGGGGAATGTTTGTCGGAACGCTGGCCATCCTGTTCATGGTCCCGTCCCTTTTCATCCTGTTCGAATGGCTGCAGGAGAAAGTTTCACCTGAAAAATTCAAAGCCCAATGCGAATTGCAGGAAAAATAGTCCTGGCTGTACTGGCCGTGCAGGCTTTCGCCGCCTGTTCCATATACAAGGAATATGAGCGCCCTTCCGGGATGGTTCCGGACGGCCTTTTCGGCGCGGTTGCCGACAGCGTCATCGTTACGGAGGCCTCCGACAGTTCCAGCATCGCATCCGTCCGCTGGGAGGACTTTTTCACCGATCCGAAACTCCAGGCCCTGATCCGCTCCGGCCTCGAGAACAATGCTGACCTTGGGATTGCGGCGCAGCGCGTCGTTGAAGCCGAAGCAGGCCTTCAGTCCGCACGGCTGGCCCTGTTCCCGTCCTTGACCGTTTCCCCGTCGTGGCAGATGGC
Organism: Bacteroidales bacterium; assembly: GCA_016281435.1. The sequence goes on along the minus strand of JAEEIQ010000073.1, from coordinate 29,875 downwards.
GAATGCCGACCGTTACGGCGGCACGGTCCATGGTTATTCGCTGAGCCCGGCTGCGAGCTGGGAAGTGGATTTGCGCGGAAGCCTCCAGAATCAGCGGCGTTCCGCCGAGGCTGCCCTGGAGCAGGCAAAGCTTTACGAGCGCAGCGTCCGTACCGGACTCGTGTCCTCGATAGCCCTCGCGTATTACACCCTGCAGATGCTTGATGCGCAGGCCGACATCTCCAGGACCACTTCCGACAACTGGAAGGAGAATGTCCGCATCATGAAAGCCATGAAGGACGCCGGAATGGTCAATGAGGCTTCCGTGTCCCAGACCGAGGCCAACAGCTGCGCCATCGAGGCTTCCCTGTTCGAGTTGGAAAACAGGATCCAGCTTGCCGAGAATTCGCTCGCACTGATCCTGGGTGTGACTCCAAGGCACTTCGACCGGGATTCGCTCAGATATGCCTCCCTTCCGGGGAGCATCGAGGCAGGGGTGCCGGTGAGCCTGCTTTCTTCAAGGCCGGACGTCATGGCTGCCGAGCAGGATTTGAGGATTGCATATTACAACACCAACGCCGCCCGCGCGGCATTCTATCCTTCGCTGACCATTTCGGGGAACTTCGGGTGGGAGAAAGCCCTGACTTCCCCGGCAGGGTGGGTCGCCGGACTTGCCGCCGGTGCCGTAGCTCCGGTGCTTAACCGCGGGCGTGTACGCGCCTCCTTCAGGATAGCGCAGGCCCGTCAGGAAGAGGCCCTGATCAACTTCAGGCAGAAGATACTTTCGGCCGGCAGTGAAGTCAATGCTGCCCTTGCCCAGTGCAAGATGGCCGGCAGCAAGACGGACATCCGGGTGCGCCAGATCGAGGCCCTCGAAAAGGCCGTGGAGAGCACGCAGCAGCTCATGCGCCACTCCCAGTCCACATATCTCGAGGTCCTGACGGCGCAGCAGTCCCTTCTGAACGCCCGCCTCCAGCAGGTCTCCGACCGCTACGAATCCATCCAGGGCCTCATCGCCCTCTACCGCGCCCTCGGCGGCGGCTGGCAGTAGGCCTTCCCGCCCTCTGCCGCACCCTTGGCGGCGGCTGGCAGTAGGCCTTCCCGCCCTCTCCCGCACCCTCGGCGGCTGGCAGCAGGCCTCCGTTTCTCCTCGCCAACGCCGCTGCTCCCCATCACCCTGCTGCTTCCCATCCCCTCCATCCCCTCCATCCCCATCACCCCCATACCCACCGCTTGCGATTCATCGTCGGCCCGGCTCGCAACTAACTGGCACGGCAGTTTCTTGCGAAAGTGCCTCAGGATGCCCTGTAGGCGGTATTATCCAAAATTGTTGGTGTCAGAAGCCGTAAAAAACCTGGGGTCTGGCACGGCTGGATGGAGAAAAGAGGCCTCTGAATGCGTTAGGAGCCCCATTTGCTGCAGAGTAGCGTGCCAGAAGATTTTGGCTCCGGTACGAAAATAGCCGTCGGCTGCAGCCTCGGTGTAACGTGCCAGCAGATTCCGTCCGAATATATTATCCAAGCAGTTCTTCCAGGTCTTCCCCCTTGATGTGGAGTATGCGTCCCAGTTGTTTGAATGAGACGGCCCACTTCCTGCGTATATCTTTTGCCAGTCTCAGTCTCTCCGGCAGTGACAAATCTGTAATCTTGTCCTTTTTGAACGCGGCCCTGATGGCATCCAGCATCTTCTCCTTCAGTTCGATGTCGTTCATGGAGAGTGACTGCGCCCGTCCTGCTCTGCGCATCATCAATTCGCCGCCGTTCCTCGCCAGATAATACAAGTATCTTGCTGGATTGTTGTTGAACAACTTCTGTGTGGTTTTATAATCGACGAAGTTCCCGTCCCATATACGGAAGTCCGGCCCGACCAGCCAATCTTGCGGAAGTGTGTCGTGGGTGTGGAACAGTTTCCTCTGGTCCCTTTTCATAAACGAGCCGACAGTCCTGTAAGAGGGGGCTGCGGATGGGCCGTCAGGCCGGAACAGCAGGTTGGACGAACTCCATTCATAGTAACATGGAAGTACGGGCAAGCCGCCTTTCAGCGGGTTTCTGTCGCCATACGCGATGCATGTGAGAAGATATTCAAGGTCTTTAATCTCGGAACATACGGTTTCAATCCGCGATATCAGTTTTTCCCGGAGGGTCCTCTTCATCTGGGTGATGAAGGTTCTCATCAGGGTCGCGCAGGCCGGAAGATCTCCGTGCAGGGTGAGATGTATGTGATTTGACATGATGCAGTACGCAAGGATCCTCGCGTCGGGGCAGCGGGCGTATGATACCGCCAATGCGTTGACGATGTCTTTAGGGCTGTTTTTGTCCTTGAACCAGGTGTCATCCTTCGTGCCGGAAGAAAAGACGTGGAAGCAGTTGGTCACCTGGATCTCTTCGTCCGGGATAAATGGCCGGCCGTCGTCATCGGGGTAGTGAATGAAATCAAGCATTTTTTGTTGACAAGATAACAAGCATCTACGGATTTTGCCGTAGTCCGCTTATTTTTACCGGATTCTTACATGACGTTAGCTGTCCGACTCGACTTTCCTGCATTTTACTGGCACAGGTAAACTTTCGAAAACAGGCTCACGCTGCATCCAGTAAGGCTTTCATGCCTTTTTTCGGTGCCAGAGGCCGTTAATTTCACAGGTTCGGGCACGGCCGAAATTAGATAATCGGCCCTTGAATGCGTTTGAATCCATATTCGTTAAGAAGTAGCGTGCCAATAGATTTGAGGCCGCGGCCTGAGACTGCCTCTGACTGCAAAAGTATTGTAGCGTGCCAGTAGAATTAATAGTAGGCAGCTGGGGTGTCCGGGAAGGGGAACGAGCGGAGACAGTCCAGTGCGGGGTGTTTGGGGAGAGGACGGGATGGTGCCAGTCCCGGGCGGGGGTGTCACGGGAACGAAGAGAGCAATGTCAGTCCCGGGCGGGGGGACTGGGAAGTGGAAGGGATTATGCTGTCCCGTGCGGGGGGATTTTGGGGAACGGAAGGTGCAGGGCGTTCTGGGAGCGGGAGGAACGGCGGACGTCCGGGGCCCGGGCATATTCGGGATGGGAGAGCAGATAACGGATAGCGGATAACGGATATCATATAACGAAGAGCGGCGAGAAGAAGTAGCGGAGCACAAAAAAAGGCTGACCTTTTGCGAGGCCAGCCTTCTTTCAGAATGCAGACTATTACGGAGTCGGGAGTTTTTCCGAGACCGTGGGTACCTCGACGATGGCGGGAAGGGTCCAGTCATCTACGAATGTATCATCGTCCTCGGGGAAACCCGTACGGCGGTAACCCACCACATAGTAGGCGCAGCAGTAGGGATCCAGAGCCGCATCGTGCGTCGTGGAATCTCCGTCGTAATCGTCGTTGGAGAAGGCCATGTAGAACTCGATCTTGTCAACGACGGACTTGGTACCGGGAGCCTTGGCTCCGTCGACGGTCACTTTTCCGCCCCAGATGAGTTGGGCGACGTCATTGTAATAATCGAGATACTCCTTGCCGGACTTGCCGAAGCTGTAGCCGGAGTTGTTCGCATCGATCTTGCAGGCGGTATCCCAGAATCCTTTTCCGTCATCGATCCACATCTCGGTGGGAACGTTGTCGGCGGTGTTGTAAGTGATGAATTCAGCCTCTTCAACGGGGACCCAGTTGGTTCCGTCACTGGCATAGATGGTGCACATCCAGTTGCCGGCGAGATTGACCGTGGCCGTGTTCTCGACATGGAACTTGCTGCAGGACGTCAGAAGAGCTGCTGCAAAGGCGAGAATTGTCAGTATCTTTTTCATAATCAGTCCTCCTATTTGTTATAAACGGTAACATAGTGACTGGCTCCACCATAATCCCAGTCGATAGTCACATTACCGCTTACGGGATCATATCCGGTAGCACCTCCGGCATGGATGAAGATAGGATCGCCAAAAGGGTCGACGTCCTCACCATTCAGCAGGCTGATGGTGTTGTCCGCGTTGAGCAGGATGAAAGCTCTGTATGCATAACTGGAGCCGTAACCACCGTTGTAGAACTTCCAATAGAAACCTGCCATGAGGTCGGAAACATAGAAGAGGCCTTTCGCTGGACCGGCCTGTATGGGCAGTTTGTAGTTGAAAGCTCCCAGGAAGGAGTTCCAATCCCTGACAAGCGAGCCTGCGGCATTGAACGTCTGACAGGTAACGGTAGGGTAATCACCCTTGATATCAACGGAACTCGCATTCGCCAGGTCATAGACGACGACGGTACGGGTCAGGGAATTGGAGAAACCGTCTTCGTTGGTGTAGCTGTACTTCACGGTGTAAACTCCGGAGGTGCTGCCGTCCACGGTGTCGTCAATTTCCAGCTTGTCGGTGATATCCACGCCGTTGACGGTAGCGGAAATACCGGGATCGGCCCAGGGGGTGCCGACCTGATGGGCGTAGGTCGTTCCTCCGGTCACATCGAAGACCGGATAGTAAGTCACTTTCTGGCCTTTCGCGTGATCCTCCTTCACGCAGGATACTGCGAGGGCGAGAGCCGCGACAGAAAGAATAATATATGATAACTTTTTCATATCGATCTTGTGTTAGAGGTCTTTATTTCGCCCAGAAAACCTTGTCCGTAGGCTTCTTCGAAGCAGGAGCGTTATTGTTCCTGTCGGTGGAATAGTGAGGATAGGGCAGGCGGGCAAGGAGGGTGTTGTTGCCGACACCTTCGACATTGACCGGGGTGATGATCTTGCCGATGGTGTAAACACCGGCGGCTACGAGATCACCCGCTGTAGGAGTAGGATCCGGCTTGCTTGCCGCAACATTCGCGGTGGCAAGTTCTTTCCACTTGTCGTAGATTTCCTTTCCGGTCTTCGCGTTGAACTCGGGATATCCGAGACGGCGCATCTCGCACCAGCTCTCGAATCCGTTGATGCATGCGAAGTGGATCCATTTCTGGATGCCGATCAGTTCTTCAGCCTTCGCGGCATTCCATGCATACTTCTTGCCGGCACCGTAGATCGCGCTGGCTCCGCTGACTTTGTGGGTGGCGAAGGAAGCGTCGATGGCAGCTTCGTAGGCAGCCTTGGCCTTGGCGGCGTCAGGGCTGACCTTGGCGTAGTACTCGGCCAGGAAGAACTGGGTCTCGGCTACTGTGAGAAGATAGACAGGAGTGTCGTACTTGAGGTTCAGCTCGGCGTAGGTGTCCTCGTCCACAAGTTTGGCCGAGATTTCCTTGGACTGCTGTTCGTCGATGAAGTCGCCTTCCCAGGTGTTGCCGTGTCCTGCGGAGCGGATGAACTTGGCGGGGAGACGGGGATCGTCAACCTCGTTCATCGCGGCTGCGATGGCCATGTGGGCGCAAATCTCGATCGTACGTCCGGTTCCGAGGTTGCCCCTCTTGCGGATCACTTCGGAGAAGACGGGGTTGTCCAGTCCGGCCTGGTTGGTCCAGCATCCAGCATAGACGAGATCGGAAGTGGGGAAGTTGTTCCCGGCCACGAGGGCATCGAGCTGGGCCTTAACGTCAACTTTGCTGCGCTCGCGCATGAGAAGGCGAAGCTTGAGGGCGTTGGCGAACTTGATCCAGTTGTCGGCATCGGTGTTGCTCTTGAAGAGCATGTTGTCGCAAACCTTGTCGGAAGCGGAGACTTTGCCGAGGGCATCGTCAAGCTCCTTGATGAGGGCGGCGTAGATGTCCTTGCCGTCGTCATACTTGGGATTCAGGTTCGAGGTGTTGAGAGCCTCGCTGAAAGGCACTTCACCGATACCGTCCACGAGGAGCTGGTATGCGAAGACGCGCATGACGGTCGCCGCAAGGTATTCACCCCAGCTTTCGGAAGCTTCTGCACGGGCGAGGATGGTCTTGGCGTTGTTGCAGACCTTCGTGATGGCGTCCTGGTAGAAGTAGTTCGTCCAGTTGGCCGCAAGGGGAGTAGCGTCGGAGGTGTCCCAGTGGGCAAGTCCGAGATACTGGGGTCCGCCGGGTTTGATGGCGTAGTGCTCGGAGAAGTACGAACCCATGATATGGCCGTAGAAGCCGTAAATGTTCAGCAGGTTCATCTCCATCGACGGGAAGATCAATCCGTTCTCAACGTCCGTTACGGCGTTGGGATCCGAGTTGACGTCCAGCCATTTGCCGCAGGAGCTCACGGAGAGTGCCAGGGCAATCGAAAGGATATATACTAATTTTTTCATAATGCGGATTCTTTAGAACTTGACCTGGACATTGAAACCGAAGTAGCGGGTAGGAACCGTACAGTTGATTTCACCGAACATACCGCGGATGTCAGTGGTATATCCCTGGTCGGGATCGATGTAGCAGTTGCTGGACGGAGTCCACATGAAGAGGTTGTTGCCGACGGCGGAGAGTTTCACATCCTTCAGGCGGATCTTCTCGGTGTACTTCCTGGGCACATCGTAGGAGATGGTGAGGGTGCGGAGCTTTGCGTAGGAGCGGTCAACAAGCTTGCACAGGCCTCCTTCCAGAGGGTAGGAGTTGTTTCCGTTCATGAAATACTGGTACGTGGACTCGTACAGCGTGATGGGGATGGTGTTCTCGACATAGTCGATGACATTTCCATCGGTGTCCGTAATGGGCAGCACGGAGTTGGGTACCACGAAGGCACGACGGTCGTTGTAGGTATTCTCGATGGAGTTGCCGGTGAACCAGAGCAGGGTCTTGGTACGGGAATACATCTTGCCGCCCCAGCGGATATCCATCGTGGCGGAAGCCGACCAGTTCTTGTAGCGCAGGGAAGTGGTGATACCGCCGGTCCAGTCGTTCTGGGTGGTGAATCCGGTATACTCGTAATCTCCAAGGGCAGGCAGACCGTCGGCAGTGCGGCAGATCTGCTTTCCATCTTCGGTGAACTGGGGCATGTTGGTCCAGATCGTTCCGATAGGCTTGCCGACCTCGGCGTAGGTGATCACGTCGTCGTATTTGACGAGCTGGCTCTTTCCCTCGACGCCGTCAGGCAGGCTGATGACCTTGTTGTAGTTCTTCGCGAAGTTGAAATCCAAATCCCATTCGAAGTCCTTGGTCTTGACGGGAACTGTGCTGAGCAGTAGTTCGACACCCTTGTTGCCGACCTTACCGAAGTTGACGACCATGGTCGTGTAGCCGGTGGCGGGATCGGCGGGCAGGGAGAAGATCTGCTGGTCGGAAACGCGGTTGTAGTAGGCAGCGTCGATGCCGATGCGGCCGTCCCAGAGACGGATGTCGGCGCCGATTTCGAACTCGGTCGTCATTTCAGGCTGCAGGGAACCGGAAGCGAGGGTAGCAGTGGCCATGTATCCGTTATATCCGTTGAACGGGAAGGCAAGGTCCTTGTCGGCGATGTAAGAGTTGGCATAACCCTTCGTGTAAACGGCCTCGGTCAGGTATGCACTGGGGTCGTTACCGGTCTTACCGAATGCGGCGCGGAGTTTCGCGAAGGAAACGGGAGTGCCGCTGAGGTCGAAGGTGTTGGAGGCCAGCCAGCTGGCGGTCACACCGGGATAGAAGTAGCTGTTGTTGCCCTTGGGAAGGGTGGAGGACCAGTCGCGGCGTGCGGTCACGTCGAGGTAGACCTGGTCGTCCCAGCCGACGGTCACGTCCGCGAAGACGGACACGCTGCGGCGGAGGCTCTGGGTCTCGGAAGCGGTAGGAAGGCTCGAGGTGTTGCTCAGATCCCAGAATCCGGTGTCGAAGGTCAGGCCGGTGACCTTTGCGCCCATCGAGGTGGAACCCCTCTGGTTGGCATTCCATCCGAGGGTGGCGTTGACATCCAGACGGCCGCCGAGGTAGGCGTCCTTCCAGTTGGCGAGGATGTCATGGTTGTACTCGAATGAACGGCCGTATCCGGCGTTGACGTAACCTTCCTGGTTGGTGGAGCTGGCGTTGGCGTAGCTCTCGTCCATTGCGATCTGGTACATCGTGAGCTTGCTATCGTAGTTCGTGCGGTCGAAACCGTAACGATAGCTCAGGGTCAGCTGCCTGAGGGGCTGGAGGTCGACCTGGACCTTACCGAACATCTTGTCGACGTCGACGCGGTTGTAGGAGTTGTCGATGATCCAGTACGGGTTGGTGATGCCGTAAGGGGTGTACCATCCTTCAGGACGGTTGAAGATGCTGCTGAGGTCCTGGGCGTCGATGAAGGAGATGTCGCGTCCGGCCTGGTACATGCCTTCGAGGAGGGACTGCTGCCCGGATCCCTGGCTGACCTGGTTGGTGACCTGGTTGCTGTAGTTGAAGGTGGACTCCACGCTCAGCCAGCTGTTGACCTTGTGGCTTCCGTGGAAGGCAAGGGTGTTCTTGTCATAGGTGTCCTTGTCGCGGGGCAGGATGCCGTCGTCGGCAAGCTTGGAGTATGACAGGTAGTAGCTGGTCTTGTCCGTGCTTCCGCTGATGGAGACTCCGGTGTTGTACTGGACGCCGGTCTCGTAGAAATTGCGGATGTTGTTGGGGATGATGGAGTAGTTCTTGGCAAGCTGCGAGTGGTCTACGACAGGTCCGTATACGCGGAACTGGTCATTCGCAATAGGGCCCCATGAACCGTTCTCGTCGAGGGTGAGGTTTCCGTCCCAACCGGTGGCGAACTTGTTCTGGAACTCAGGCAGATAGGAAACCGAGGCGAACTGGACGCCGGCGTTGACGGTGACGTCGGTACGGCCCTTGTCCTTGCCGCTCTTCGTGTTGATGATGATGACACCGCCGGAAGCGCGGGATCCGTAAAGGGCCGTAGCGGCGGCGCCTTTAAGGACGGTCACGCTCTCGATGTCGTCGTTGTTGATCGAACCGATACCCGAGGACAGGTTGCCGTAACCTTCAGCGGTGTTGTAGAAGGTGCTGCTCTGCAGGGGCATGCCGTCGACGACGTACAGAGGCTGGTTGGAGTTGCCGATGGAGCTGACGCCACGGATGATGACGGACTGGGCTCCGCCGGCGGTCGTTGCGGATCCGGAGACCTGCATACCGGCGACCTTACCTGCCAGCGTATTGATTGCATTGGTGGAACGGGCGGCGGCGATTTCGTCACCCTTCACGGTCGTGGCGGAGTAGCCGAGGGTCTTCTGCGTCTTGGTGATACCAAGGGCCGTGACGACGACCTCGTCGAGGAGCATCTTGTCCGGGGCGAGGGTGACGTTGAGCCTGGCAGAAGGAGCCACGCGCACGATCTCGTATCCAATGCAGGACACTACGATCTGGTTTTCTTTCGCGGAAGCGGGGATGCCTCTGAGTGTGAAGGCACCTTTCGCATCCGTAACGGTTCCGAGCATGGTCCCTTCCACGTAGACCGTTGCTCCGATGACGGGCTGGCCGTCTTCCGATGACGTCACCGTACCCGAAATCTGGGTCTGTGCGAAAGCCAGAGCCGGGACGAGCAACGCCGCCGCGAATGCGATCAAAAGCTTAAATTTTTTCATAAGCTGAACAATTAATAATATAATATAGTGTACATAAAGACTGATGATAGGTCAATTCATTCCACTACGACCTGCGAATATCGTAATAAAAAATTCATTATGCAAATTATTTATTAACTCAAAAGATGCTTTGAATTAGCTATATAGGGCTTTTTTCATGAAAACACACGCGGATATCAGTCCGGCATGCTATGAATTATAAACCAAATCGAACTTTTTACTTTCGAATCGTAAGCAAATAAATATTTGCATACTTACTCCCTGACTTGTCCGTCACCGTCTATGAGCCACTTGTAGCCCGTAAGCTCGCGAAGACCCATGGGGCCGCGGGCGCCGAGTTTCTGCGTGCTGATGCCTATTTCCGCGCCGAGCCCGAACTGGGCCCCGTCCGTGAAGCTCGTGGGGGCGTTGACATAGACGCATGCGGCGTCCACCTCGGTCTGGAAACGGTTTGCCGCCGCCGGGTCTTCAGTCACGATGGCCTCGCTGTGGCCGGAACCGAAGCGTGCGATGTGCCCCAGCGCCCCGTCCAGGCCATCAACCGTCTTGACGGCCATCTTCCAGTCCATGAATTCCGTGCCGAAGGAGTCCGGCCCGGCGGGCTGCAGCCTTTCTTCAGGATACGAACCCAGGAGCGCTCCATAAGCCCGTTCATCCGCATAGACGGTAACTTTCTCCGACATCGGGGCCAGCAGGGACGGCAGGTCCGCAAGGCGGGAAGAATGCACAATCAGGCAGTCGAGGGCATTGCACACGCTGACGCGGCGCATTTTCGCGTTTGCGATGATGCGGCGGCCCTTTTCGAGGTCGCCTGAGGCGTCGAAAAAGGTGTTGACGACTCCGGCGCCCGTCTCGATGCAGGGGACTTTTGCGTTGTCCCGCACGAAATCAATCAGCCTGCGGCCGCCGCGGGGGATGACCAGGTCGACTTTCCCCACCGCGCCGAGCAACTGAGCCGTCGCTTCGTGCGTGGAGGGCAGCAGGGTGACCGCTTCCTCGGGGCAATCCCGCCGCTTCAGCACGGTGTGTATAAGCTCCACCGCGGCCCTGTTCGTGCAGTCCGCGTCGGACCCGCCTTTAAGCAGCGCGACGTTCCCGCTTTTGAAGCAGAGGGAAAAAACGTCGAATGTGACGTTGGGCCGCGCCTCATAGATCACGCCCACGACTCCGTACGGTACGCTTACCTTCCTGAGGCGAAGGCCGTTGGGAAGGGTCCGTTCTTCCAGGGTAAGGCCGGCGGGGGAGGGCAGTTCCGCCACCTTCCTCATGTCCGCGGCGATGGCCTCCAGCCTCTTTCCGTCCAGCAGCAGCCTGTCGTAGAGCGGATTGTCCGGAGACATCCTGGAAAGATCCTGCCTGTTGGCTTCCAGGATGGGGCCGGCGGCTCCCGGGATTTCCTCAGCGAGTTCCAGAAGAAGCGCCTTCCTCTGCCCGTCGTCCAGGCGCAGCATCGAAGTGCGGGCTGCGGCAGCCCTTTCAATCAATTCCGAAATCATCATGTCAGTCGTTTTTTGCGGAAGGCACGAATTCAGTGTGGACCGTGTTGTCGGGGTCTGTCAGGAGCCTGCGGATTATGCCGTCCGTTTCTCCGTTCGCGAGCAGGACGCGTATTCCCTTTTCCGCCGTGCGGACCGCGGTGGCGCATTTCGAGGCCATGCCGCCCCGCCCTGCGCTGCTCCGGCCCTCGAGAATGAATCCGGAAGGATCCTCGCCGGGAAGGACGCGGCGTATCACGGTGGCGCCGGGCGTCCCGGGGGTGGCTGACCAGAGCCCGTCCACGTTGCTGAGTATGATCAGGGTCTCCGCCCGGACCATCCCGGCCACGAGCCCGGAGAGCTCGTCGTTGTCGGTGAACATGAGCTCCTCGATGCTGACGGTGTCGTTTTCGTTGACTATCGGGATCACGCCGCTTGAGAGCATGACTTCCATGCACCCGCGCTGGTTTTCGTATTCCCGGCTTCCGGTGAAATTCTCCTTCTGCGTCAGGACCTGGCCGACCAGGATCCCGTAATCGCTGAACAATTTATAATAAAGGTCCATCAGGCGCACCTGGCCTATGGCCGAGTACAACTGGCGCTGCTGCACCTCGTCGAGCTTGCGGTTCCCGCTTATGAGGGCCCGGCCGCAGGCGACTGCGCCGCTGGTGACGAGGACAACCTGCCATCCGGACCTCCTGGCCCAGGCCAGCTGGTCCACGAGGGACGACACCCGCGTCGTATCCAGGGAACCGTCTTCGCGGGTCAGGACGTTGCTGCCCACCTTCACGACAAGTCTTTTCCCTGGGGCCGATGCCGCCTGCAGTCCCCTGACCACCGCGCCGGAGAAGCCGGCTCCTTCCATGGCTCCGAGGCCCCTGAGGGTCATTCCTCCGGGTGTCGTGACCTTGTCTATCTCGTATTCCGCGCCCGGGCTGCCGTTCTCCAGCAGCGTCGCGGCGCCCTTGACAGTCTGCACGACTGTCCCGCGGGCCTCGTCCGCATCCATTCCTATCGCCCTGGCGCCTTCTTCGGATGCCGAGATGTAGCGCAGGGCATATGCAATCCCGCAGGATGCCGCGGCCGTCCCCGCCATCATTCCGGCGTGGTCCGTGACGACGGTCCTTCCCACCTTGCCGAGAAGGGAGGCCAGATCGGCCGCCTGGCCGCCTGTCGCGGTCACGGGGCATATATAAGTCATGCTCTCGCCGACCGCTGCGGCGGTGTTTGGGATGGCGTAACTTATGGTCTTGTCCTTTCCGAACCATTCCAGAAGCGATTCCGGGGCCACTCCGGGAGCCATGCATACGATGTGCGGACGGCCGGGGCCGAGGGCTGGCATGATCTGCGCTGCCACCTGGGGAATGACGCTTCGTTTCAGGGCGATGAAGACATAGTCCGCCCCGTCGGCCGCCTGCAGGTTGTCACAGGTTGCACACAACCCCTTTTCGAGGAAGCCGGCGAGTTTTTCCATGTGCCCGGCGGTGACCGTTATGTCTGAAGAATCAAGTCCGGAGAAGCGGGAAAATCCCGTAGCGAGGGCTCCGCCGATGTTTCCGGCGCCTAAGATTGCGATTTTCATATCTTTTTTCCAACTAACCGATACAAAGTTAAAAAAAACTCTTATATTTGCCTTCGTTACAAAAATAACTAACAACTAATTATTTAACAATGGAAGGACTCGTTAAGGACATCAAGGCCCAAATCGAAGCGATTTGCGCCGACATCGACAAGGTTGCCAACAAGGCTGCCAAGGCACGTGTACGCAAAGCCAGCCTCGCACTGGAAAAACTCTTCAAGACCTATAGGAAAGAGAGCGTGAAATAATTGCGTATCACTCAACGAGAAAGCGGTGTCCCGGTTCCGGGGCGCCGCTTTATTTTTCTTCTCCGTAGAATATATCGAACATGGCCCGGAGACGGCCGGTGTCGGCTATGATTTCCCTGAGTTGCCCGAGTCTCAAGGCGTTTGGTGATTCCGGAATCCATAGTTTAAGGTATCCGCCCTCCCCGTATTTTTCTTTCAGATGGTTCCTGCAGCGCTGCCAGTGCCCATCCTTGTCCAGTTCCGGATAGTGGCTGAGACTGTATTGGACCGTGCGCCGGACTACCGTGACGGGATCGATGAGCCTGTCCGCTTCGGCTATGATGCGTCCGTAAATGGTCCTGGGCTCATGGTCGGAAGAGGCCCTGTGGTCCTCGGCGGCGTCAGCGATAGTGTCTATCTCTTCTTTCGAGAACCATTCCGGAAGACGAGGATCGGACCGTATTATCTGCGCGGAGACGATGTGGTGGGTCTCACGGCCGTCGCGAAGGCCCGTATCGTGCCATGCTGCCGCCGCATAGACCATGTCCTCGTCGACATCGTAGTGGCGGGCGAGCTCCAGAGCCTGCGAGATCACGCTCCGTGCGTGGTCCCGCCGGTGTCCTTTGTCAAACCGGTCGTAAAGGGGGATGATGCTTTCCTCGACGTATGCCCTGAGCTCCGGGTTCATTTGTTGCGGACGCAGCGCACAGGAGCAGCGATCAGGTTCTTGTCAAGTCCCTGGCAGAATACGATGTCGGATTCTTCGTGGAGGTAGCGGCAGACACCGAGCCCGTTCTGTTCGTCGGAAGTCCACCAGAGAGCGTATTTGCCGCCGTTGAAGCGGTATTTTCCGTTCTCGATGGATGCGAAACTGCCGGGTATGGCCGAAAAACCGCTCTTGTTGGAGATGGTCACGCCTGGCCAGAATTCCCAGAGTTTGTCGCCGTTGAAATAAGCGTCGGCCATCATGGCTCCGGCAAGACCTTCGAACTGCTTGAAACCGGCGCCAGGATCCGACGACCAGCCGGCTGCCAGCTCGCGCCAGTCTGCATCCGACGGTACCCTCCATCCGGCCGGACATGCCGTCTGCGCTTCGGTCCATGTGTAGTATATCCCGTAGATATCCTTCATCGCGGCGCACTCGGAGTGCGGCTTCCCCGCGCCTTCCCAGGCGAGATTGCGGCGGAACCACTGCAGGCCGGCGGTCTCGGTCAGGGGGTAGGCCTTGCCGTCCCTGGGGTCCGTGTATGACGGGGCTCCGTCGGGCACCGTGATACCGGAAAGGGACCCGTTCACGGGATCGGGATCCACTATGGTGGTGGTCAGGGAACCGGAGGTGGAAATCCAGCTGATGCCTTTCTTTATCTCCGTGTCGGCAGAGGCTGTCACGGTAAGCGTAAAGGTGCAGAGCGTGTCGGAAGGCACCTCGAAGTGGAACTTCCAGTCTCCGGAGGCGTCCTTCTCGATTGCGGTCGACGTGTAGAAAGGGTTGCAGGACCATGAGTATTTCACCGGGGTTCCGTCTTCGGTGTAGCCGCCCCTTGCGATGAAGTCGAAAGCCTGTCCGGCGGTGACATATGCGGGCATGTCGCCGAATTCGACCCTGCCGTAAACGTATTTGTATTCGATATCTTCTTTGTCTTTCTTGCAGGAAACGGCAAGGGCGGCCCCGGCGAGGAGCGCAAGACACAATATGAGATGCTTTTTAGCCATATAATGTGCAAATATGGGCATTTTTGAACTAAATTCCGCTAACTTTGTGCAAATACTTTGCCGAAATGAAGAACAGTATCGCGGCCCTTGTCCTTTTGCTGCTCGTATCCTGCACCGCAGACCGCTACGTCGCCTTCAGCGGGTACGCGCAGGGCGGAGTCTACACAGTAAAGATGAACCTGCGCGGGGTTTCCTGCCCGCAGGAGCGCATACGGGAGCATGTGGATTCGCTTCTTACGGCAATTGATAATTCCCTTTCCGGCTACAACAAGGGCTCGCTCCTGAGCCGCCTGAACGCTGGCGGGCGCATACGGCCCGATTCCCTGCTCATGAAGGTGTACGCCATATCCTATGAGTATTATGAACTTTCCGGCGGCGCTTTCGATGTTTCCGCCGGGCCCCTTTTCGATGCCTGGGGCTTCGGCTTCAAGAAAGGGGAATTCCCTTCGGATGCGGAGGTCGAAACCTTGAAGGCGTCGTGCGGGATGGCACGTCTTCGGCCTTCGATGGAGGAAGCGCTCGGGGCGGACGGGATGCTGTGCTCCGCCGATCTTCTTTTGCCGGGCGTTGAGGGAGAGGCTCCGCAGCTGAATTTCAACGCTATAGCCCAGGGATTCACCAGTGATGTCATAGCCTCGTATCTGCGCGGGCTCGGCGTCCGCGACATGCTTGTGGACATAGGCGAGATCTGGTGCTGCGGCCACAATCCGTCCGGACGGGGATGGACGGTCGGGATCGACGCGCCTGTCGACGGGAACAATGCCCCCGGAGCGGATCTCAGGGGCATATGGACATCCGGCGGGGACGGAATCGGAATAGTGACATCGGGCAATTACCGCAAGTTCTATGTCCGGGACGGAAAGAAATATGCGCATACGGTCGATCCCCGCTCCGGCCGTCCCGTCTCGCACGGCCTTCTGAGCGCGACGGTGACCGCCCCTGACGCCGCCGCTGCCGATGCCCTCGCCACCGCATGCATGGTGCTGGGGCCGGAAGAGGCACGCCGGCTCATTCTTTCCTGCCCGGAGTGGGAGGCCTGCTTCATCATGGATACGGATCAGATATGGACTTCGCCGGGATTCCCTTACAGTTCACGCTGATTGTTTGATTTCCGCTGCGGATTGATTAATTTTGCACGTTTTTTAAAACAGATAGCTTCTATGAGAAAGAAAATCGTTGCAGGAAACTGGAAGATGAACACCACCGTTCCTGAAGGAATCGAACTGGCCAGGGACGTCGTCGCCCTCAGTGCCGGAGTGCCCGCTGATGTGGAACTTATTGTAGCAACTCCTTTCACCCATCTCTGCCCCGTGGCAGGAGTGGTCGAAGGCACGCGCGTCATCCTTTCGGCCCAGAACTGCGCCGACAAGGAAAAGGGAGCATATACCGGTGAGGTGTCCGTCTCCATGCTTGTTTCCGCAGGTTGCAAATATACCATTCTCGGCCACTCCGAGCGCCGCCAGTACTACGGAGAGACCGATGAGAAACTCGTCGCGAAGGTCCGCCTGGCCCTTGAAGCCGGTCTCAAGGTCATCCTCTGCGTCGGCGAAAACCTCGAAGAGAGGGAGGCCGGGAAGCATTTCGACGTCTGCTCTTCCCAGATCCAGGGCGTCCTCTATAACTTCAGCGCCGAAGATATGAAGAGCATAGTGGTGGCTTATGAGCCCGTATGGGCCATCGGCACCGGCAAGACCGCGACCGCGGAGCAGGCCGAAGAGATCCATGCGTTCATACGCAAGACCATCGCCGATAAATTCGGGGCTGCTGTCGCTGAGGATACAACGATACTGTACGGCGGAAGCTGCAAGCCTTCGAATGCTGCCGAGTTGTTCGCGCAGAAGGACATCGACGGGGGACTGATCGGGGGCGCAGCCCTGAAGGCTGCCGACTTCATCGCGATAGCTCAGTCTTACTAGTCCGGGATCCGGACGCAGAGTCCGATTTTTTCGGAAGAGTTCCAGAGCCAGACGGTCTCACCTTCAATCTTGGCCACCTTGAAAGAGGTGGCTTTTTTCGTCTTGACATTCCTCGCGGTGGTCCATTTGAGGTCGGCAGTCAGGCGCTGCCCCTTGCTGACGGGAATGTCCGAGAGTTCGGCCGTGACGTAGTCCGACATGGTGTCGGAATGCATCCAGACCTTCTTGTGCTGGCTGTTGAACCCGGTCTGGCAGGTCAGGGGGTTGAAGGTGAAGTTGGCGACACCCCCGATGCTGAAGCCGAGGTCCTGGGACGCGATGAACGCGGGATCCACGTTGTCCTTGTCGCGGCAAGACTGGATCAGCAGCGGAAGCAGGAGAAGCAATATGGCGGCGGTCCTTTTCATCGTGTAGTTATTTCCTTTATTATGATATCCCGGCTGCCGTCTTCGTAGTTGACTTCCGCGCGGAGGATGCCTGATCCGGTGACGACGTAGTAGCCGTCTCCACCGACCTGGATGGGTCTTCCGTCCATGGTCCAGTTTACGCTGACGGCATCGGGCACGTTATAGACGCGCAAGGGGAGCCTTGTCCCGGTGATGAAACGCCCGGCATCATCCCTCTCCGCGCCGTTGACATAGATGAACGGGTTGCTACCGGTGTAGTAAGATTTCGTCTTGAAACTCTTCGTGCTGGAAGCCCCGTCAGCGGATAGCGTGACCGTGTAGTCCGTATAAGGGGCCAGGTGCTGGAGGACGCAGGCGAACTTGCCGCTTTCGTACGGCGCCACCTCCGCGACCTGTTCGTCCCCGAGCATGACCTTGCATTTGTTTCCGGTCCCTTCCCAGGCGATTATGGCTGCGTCCTGGAATACGGTAAGCTCGGTTATGGCCATCTCACCTCCGACCGTGAAACTGACGGATCCGTCCTTCGCGAGGGTGATGCCGCGGATCCCGATATCGGGGGTGTTTCCGCTCCACCAGGTCATTGCCGGATTTGTCGAAGGCGTGAAACTGCGGACGCTGCCGTAAGGGAAGAAGGCCTGTTTTACATTGGTGGGCGAGGGCGAGGCCTCTATCATGTCCGCACACTGGTGGTCCGGGCGGCAGTTCACCTCGTTGTACTGGTACCAGCGGTTGTACGCCGTGAGTGACTTGGACTGCCCCGTGGAATAGCCGGAGTGGCGGTTCGATTTGTCTATGTGATATATGCAGAGGCCCTTGCCCTTGATGTAGGCGTCCCAGCCGGTGTTGTCGCGGCACTCGAGGAGATAGTATTCCCCGGGGTAGTCGCCTTCGATCTTCATGTAACGCTTCTCCTGGCTGATGGGCTTCAAGGTATAATTGCCTTCAGTTATGGTCTCGCATGTCCCGAGGCCCAGTTCCTCGAGGCTGACTGCATTGAAGTTCGGGGGAGTGTTGCCGTTGTTGTTCGAGTTGCCTCCGTCCATCAGCGCGGTGTGGTGCCACATCGCGTCGGCCTTTCCGCCGCTGTCTTCGTAGTCGGTGTCGTAATAGTCTGGAAGGCCGAGTATGTGGCTGCTTTCATGGCAGAATGTGCCTATCCCGCTAAGGACGGTCTTGTATCCGTGGCCGGAGAATATCTCCATCAATTCGGTCGAGATGGCATAGTCGTCCACGGCCTTGCCGTCCAGGTGGAGGTTGATGCCTGCCGACTTCAGGGACCAGCTGTGGGACCATATGAGATTCTCGTCGGTCCCGTCCGCCTCGTCACTCCCGGCCACGAATACGAAGACATTGTCCACGATTCCGTCCCCGTCGAGGTCGTATCTGGAGAAATCTATCGGGTTGACGGCATCGTCGTGGGCCAGGCGGCAGGCTTCTTCGACGAGTTCGGCGGCCTTCTCGTCATTTCCGTCCGCATCGTTCTTGCCGTAATAGGCTACGGGCTGGCTGAGGCTGACGATGCTGCTGACGTCTATTTTAACGTCTGCGTAACCTTCGAGCTGATGGTTGAAGTACTGCTGGGCGGAGCCGGTCGCTCCGTTGTAGGAGTACCCGTCTTTCGTGAGCATGTCGACGAACATGTCGCGCCCGTAGGAGAACTTCACGTCGTCGAACTGGGTCAGGATGACCAATATGCGGTGCTCCTTCAGGCCATCCCCGCCGCGTGTCTCCGCGGAGAACCTCCTTGCAGGGGTGGCGGCCCTCAATTCAGCCCGCCTCGCGGAGGCCCTCATGCGCATCTGCCGGTAGGGTATGTTGCGGCTCCTGGTGATCACGTCCGGGGATGCGGCGGAGCCCACCCTCGCACCGGAAGGGTATTTGCGCCCTGCGGCGTCGAATTCAGCATAGCACCACCATCCGTCGGCGTCCTGCGCTATCGCACAGCCGTCTTCGGTGGTCACGATCTTCATCCATTCGTCGCCGCGTATGAGTACCTTGAAAACGCTTCCGTCCGGCTGGGTGCGGACCGCCGAGGGCTTCCGGGCCGGAATGGCCTGGAGAGCCTGGCTTAGAAGAACCAGCAGTAAAACAAGGCAGGGAACACGTCTCATAGTGGTTTCAAAGTTCGGAATTTTTCGGCAGAATGCCAAAAAAAAGGGCCGGAGACCTCACGGCCGCCAGACCCTCAGACGTGTACTAAAACCTAAACCTGCAACATAGATGCAGGTGGTTCCGGAAATGTTGCATCAAACTTTAGTATTTAAGACGTTCATCGCCCTGTCCGCTCCGACGAAGGCCCAGTCGATGACGCCCTGGATCACTTTCGCGGACAGTTCTTTCACTTTTTCCCGTTCTTCCGGGCTGAGCTCCCCGAGGACGTAGTCCACCTGTCCGCCTTCGCTGAATTCATGTCCTATGCCCATGCGTATGCGGGCGAAATCCTTCGATCCTGTCTTTTCGATGATGTCTTTCAGTCCGTTATGCCCCCCGTCGCTTCCGTTCCGGCGCATCCTCAGGGTCCCGAAAGGGAGGTTGAGGTCGTCGCATATCACGATCAGCTGGTTTTCGAGAGTCACCGGCAGCTTCTGCAGCCAGTAGCGGACCGCATTCCCGCTGAGGTTCATGTATGTCGAGGGCTTCAGGAGATAGAAGTTGCGTCCCTTCCTGCTGATGACCGCAAGGGAACCGTAGCGCCGGCTTTCAAATACGACATTGGACGCCTGTGCCCAGGCGTCCAATACCATAAATCCCATATTGTGGCGGGTGGCGGCATACTCGTCACCGATATTTCCAAGTCCGACTACGAGGTAGTCCATCCGCCCCGCAGGCCGTTACTCGGCGGTTTCGGCAGCCGCGGCAGAGTTGCGCGTGGCACGTACTCCGCAGATGATGGTGTCCTTTCCGGTGAGGATGGAGATTCCGTCGTACTTGAGGTCGCCGGCCTTGATCTTGCAGTCAAGGTCGAGGGCGGTGATATCGACGGTCAGCTCGTCGGGAAGCTTGTCCATCGGGGCGCAGATGCGCAGGGACCTTGCGTTCTGGACGAACTTTCCACCTTTCTGGACGCCGGCGGCGTGGCCGGTGATGACCAGGGGAACGTTGATGCTGATGGGCTTCACCTCATCCACGGCGAGGAAGTCGACATGGAGGCAGCTGTCCTTGACGGGGTGGAACTGAAGCTCGTGCAGGACGGCGTTGTAGGTCTTGCCGTTGTCGAGGACGAGGTCGATGATATAAGACTTCGGGGTGTCGGTGACTCCCTTGAGTTCCTTCGCGTTTACTGTGAAGAGGATGTTGTCCATGCCCTGGCCGTAGAGATTGCAGGGGACGAGGCCTTCCTTGCGGAAAGCTTTGATGACGGCCTTGTTTCCGACCTGGCGGATCTGGCCCTTGAGCTCAAAATGTTGCATAATCAATCTTTAAAATGTGTTACTCAACCCCGGAAACAGGCCGGGGTCCCATTGCACCAAAACCCTTCGGTTTTAGACTGCGCCGCAAATATAACTAAAAAAACTTATTTGACCAAACCGGTGGCCTTGTTCCAGGCCAGGGTCGCGTAGTATTCATCCAGGGCCTCGCTTCCGTTCGACGGGAGATACATGCTGAGGCCGCAGTAGGTGTTGATGTCGAAACCCCGGAAGTCTTTCATGAATTCAGCCGTGGCGGCCTTGTAGATGATGCACTCGGAAAGGGCGCCGTCCAGTTCTGCCAGGTCGTCTTCGGTGGCTCCGCAGTGGGCCAGGATGTCCCTGAGGTCATAGAACCAGTGATAGTTTTCGCGGTAGAACCTCTGGATGCCCCTCGGGCTAAGGATCTCCAGGATGTCCGAATATTTTTCAAACAGTCCCCGGCAGGTTTCCGCAAGGGCGGGCAGGGCGTCGCAGCGCAGCAGGGCGACAGTTGCCGAACTGGATGAAAGGCAGTTGAAATAGTCCTTGCAAAGTCCCTTGAGGTCCGGAACCTCGGGCTTGAGAAGACGGGCCGCCACCGTGGTGTAATCCATGCCTGAACCCGGGACCTCGGCAGGGGAGAGACCGAGCAGGTCCGTCTTGTCCTTCAATTCGTAGGCGACCTCGATCCCGCCCATCAGGCATGCGTCGAAATAGATATAGTCGAAATGCATCGGAAGGGCTTCTGCGAGGTCCTTTATGTCCATTTCACGCTTCGTGCCGTCGCTGCCCACTTCGGCGCCGAAACTCTGCAGGGCCGTTCCAGGGAGCACGCCCCCGGCGGATGCGCGTTTCTGTCTCGACAAGATTATCCAGTCGTCGGAAGAGGAACCGCTCTTCGATTCCTGGGTGTAAGCGCCCTCCGGCATCCAGCCGGTGCCGTGGGAAGCAAGTATGAGGCCGTAGTGCTCGGAAGGGAAGGCGTCCCGTATCATCTCGAGGACGTTCCGCATGGCTTCCTTGTCCGTGAGCAGGGTCCCTTCCGGAGCCCGGTAGAGGGTGTCCCTCCGGAGGGCGCCGATCAAGGGGTCGTATGTGACCATTTCGAGGGCCGGGGACGTGGCCGGCTGGTAGTTGCCGTAGTAAACGGTCTGGTGGGAATAGATCAGGAGGGCCTGCCTGCTCCCCCTGGCGGGGATGTAGGCCCCGCTGCCGACATCGGTAAGCTCCTTGATGTCCTCGGAGAGATAATAGTGGATGTCGTTGAAGCCGGCGGAATAAAGGATCATCACCCGGTCCCACTTTTCCGGCTTCCGTTCAGGAAACAGGAAACCGCTGCACGAGACAAGGGACGCGCAGAGGGCGAGAAGGGTGAAAAACTTCTTCATAGTCTGCAAAGATAATACTATATTTGCACTTATGAAAACTATCGTGAAAATGATCGCAACCCTCCTTGCGGGCGCCGCAGCGGCGTCCTGCTCCGGACAGAAAGAAGAATTCAAGTACACCGTGGACCAGTTCGCCGACCTGAAGGTCATGCGCTACAAGGTCCCCGGATGGGAGGATCTCAGCCTCGGCCAGAAAGAATACATCTACCACCTCAGCGAAGCCGCCAAGTGGGGCCGGGACATCATCTGGGACCAGAACTGCAAATATAACCTTCGTCTGCGCCACGCACTGGAGGATATACTGGAGAATTATCACGGAGACCGTTCCTGCGCGGATTTCGCACAGTTCACCGAATATGCGAAGAGGGTCTTCTTCAGCAACGGCATACACCATCACTACGCTGAGGAGAAGTTTTTCCCGACCTGCCCGCAGAGCTATTTCGCCTCGCTTCTGAAGGCTTGCGGCCACGAGGCAGACTGCGAGATGCTCCTTCCGTACGCCTACGATCCGGCGGTCTTCCCCCAGCGCCGCGCCACGGGTACGGAAGGGGACATCGTGCTGAATTCCTCGGTCAATTTCTACGAGGGGGTTACCCGCGACGAGGTCGAGCGCTACTATGCGTCGATTCTCGATCCTGCGGATCCACGCCCCGTCTCCTACGGCCTCAATACCAAGGTCGTGAAGGAGGACGGAAAGGTAGTGGAGAAGCCATGGAAGGCAGGCGGCATCTACGGACCGGCCATCGGGAAGATATGTTCCGAACTGGAACTGGCGGCCGGCTGCGCCGAGACCGAAGCCCAGAAGCACGGGCTCGCCCTTCTGGTGGATTACTACCGTACCGGCGATCTCCGCAAGTGGGACGAGTATAATATCGAAT
Source organism: Bacteroidales bacterium (assembly GCA_016281435.1). Next base: position 7,572 of record JAEEIQ010000073.1, on the reverse strand, counting down.
GGCTCCAGGATACGCTCGGGACCGTGGATTATGTCAACGGGTTCGTAGAGGACTACAACGATCCCCTCGGCCGCAAGGGCTCATGGGAGGCTTATGTTAATTTCAAGGACCACGACGCGTCCGTCCGCACGGAGAAGATTTCCGCCGAGGCCCAGTGGTTCGAGGACCATGCCCCCGTCGATCCCCGTTTCCGCAAGAAGGAGGTAAAGGGCGTTTCCGCCAAGGTCATCAACGCGGTGTGCCTCGCCGGTGACAGCTATCCGGCCTGCGCGATTGGAATCAACTTGCCGAATGCCGACTGGATACGCCGCGACTACGGATCCAAGTCCGTGACCATCTCCAACATCACTCGTGCTTACGACATGTCCGCGAAGGAAATGCCCCGCAATGTCCTCGAGGAGTTCGCCTGGGACGCCGGCGAGATCGCGATGGAGAAGAAGTACGGCGCCGTGACCGACGATGTCCATACCGATCTTCACGAGTGCCTCGGCCACGGTTCAGGACAGCTCCTGCCCGGGGTCAGTTCCACGGCGATGGGTGAGTTCTCTTCCACCCTCGAAGAAGCCCGTGCCGACTTGTTCGGCCTGTATTTCTGCGCCGATCCCAAACTCGTCGAAATGGGCATACTTCCCGACAAGGATGCCTACAAGGCACAGTATGCCAGTTATATCCGCAACGGCATCTTCACGCAGTTCACGCGTGTCGAGCTCGGCAAGAAGAACATGGAGGCCCACATGCAGAACCGCAAGCTCATAGCCGAGTGGTGCTACGAGAAAGGCGCTGCTTCCAATGTCATAGAAAAGAAGGTCCGCGACGGCAAGACTTATTTCGTAGTCAACGATTTCGAGGCTCTCCGCGGCCTGTTCGCCCAGCTTTTGGCCGAGATCCAGAGGATCAAGTCAGAAGGCGACTACGCTGCAGGCAAGGCTCTCGTGGAGAAATATGCCGTCAATATCGATTACGACCTGCACAAGGAGGTCCTGGAACGCTATGCGGCCCTCGGGCTGAAGCCTTACGGCGGATTCCTCAATCCGGATATCGTTCCCGTCAGGAAAGGAGGCAAGGTCGTGGATTACAAGCTCGAGTACCCTGACGACTTCCTCGGCCAGATGCTCTCCTATGGACGCAAGTACCGCACGTTGGATTAAGGACTGGGCCTATTATCTCAGGATGGAGCGCAGGATGTCTCCGAACACGGTCACATCCTATGTCTCCGATGTCGGCGCTTTCTTCGAAGAGTGCCCCCCGCAGCCTTCTGCCGTGGATCCGGAGGATATCATCGGCTTCCTTGATTCGCACGGCGGGACCCTTTCGAAGCGCAGCCAGGCGCGTTTCCTGAGCGCGATGCGGTCGTTTTTCGACTGGATGGTCCTGGAAGGGGAGCGCAAGGAGAATCCCTGCGACCGCGTTGACACCCCGAAACTGGGCCGCTACCTGCCGGATGTGCTTTCCGTGGAAGAAGTCGCCTCCATCATCGATTCGGTGGACACTGATACGAACTCCGGCGTGCGGGACCGGGCCATCCTGGAGATACTCTACGGCTGCGGGCTCCGCGTGTCGGAGTGCTGCGGACTGCTGATCTCTCGGGTTTTCCTTGACGAAGGGTTCATACGCGTGATAGGCAAGGGAAACAAGGAACGGCTCGTCCCCATGGGCGGGATGGCTTCGGACGCCTTCGCCGCATGGCTGGCCGTCCGCCCGCAGGCCGCGGCTCCGGAGTTCGACGATGTTGCCTTCCTGAACCGCTTCTGCAAGCCCCTCAGCCGCGTGGCCGTGTTCGGGATGGTCAAGAAGCAGGCGCTGCTTGCCGGAATCAGGAAAGAGATTTCCCCCCATACCTTCCGGCATTCTTTCGCCACGCACCTTATAGAAAACGGCGCGGACCTGCGCGTCGTGCAGGAGATGCTGGGCCACGAGAGCATACTGACGACGGAGATTTATACCCACATCGATTCTTCGACCTGGCAGGCCGCTGTCCTGAAACATCATCCGAGACAATAAACCTGGAATATGAAAACTTGCAAATTCCTTTTCGTGGCGGCCCTGCTGGTATCGGCGGAGCTTTCACTTCTTGCCCAGCCGCAGCTGGTGGCGCACCGGGGCGGGCGTTCAGAAGCCGACGAGAACACCCTCACGGCATTCAGTACGGCCCTGGAAGCCGGGATAACGGGATATGAACTCGATGTACATATCACTTCCGACGGGGGCTTCGTGATCATGCATGACAACAACCCTGCCCGTACTACCGGTACTGACGGATTGTTGGAGCGGATGAGCCTGGCGGAGGTGCGCAAGCTTCGCACCCTGAAGGGGAACCGGGTGCCGACCCTCGGGGAGGTGGTGGAACTTTTCAACCGTCATGACGGACTTTACGTCGAGTTCGAAATGAAGACCAACAGGCCGGACCTTTACACGCGGGAGGTGCTGGAGAAATATGTCGAGGGCCTTTATGCCGAAGTTTATCGCGCAAAACCTTCGGGCTCGACCTATGTTTTCACTTCCTTCGACACAAGGCCTCTTCTCCTGATGAAGGAGTGCCATCCTGACGCCGAGGTGATGTATATCACGAGCGGCGGCGGACTGGACCGTATCCTCGGCATAGCAAAGACGATCGGCACCATGCGTTTCGCCTGCAACCGCTCCAAAATCACGCAGGCCGAGGTCGCGGCGGCCCGCAAGGAGGGCTTCATCGTGAGCGTCTGGCCCAATCCCAAGAAGGAAGACGTCGTCTTTTCCTGGATGCTGGGCGCGGACATAATCTGCACCGACATGCCCCGCGACGCCGCCGCCATGATACGCCGCTACGACCTTCCCATCCGGCCCTGAGGGCTGGCGCCGCACTTTTTGCCGTTGGCGTTATAACCGCCGCTCCCAATTATCGGGCGGCGGTGGTGCCGTTTCCCTTCCTAACGCCCAACCCCGCGTTCCCGACAAACATCTGCGCGTTGATCCCTGCGTGGGAGCGTTCTGGGGCACCTGTGGCGCGCCGGTTGGAAGAAAAAGTCTCGACCTGCGCGCACAAGGGTCCCTGAAGGGCATGAGGGAAGGGTGATGCGCGCAGGTGTTTTGCGGGTTGGTTACTTTCGGGCGCCGGACTGGTGTGCTCATTATTTCCGGAGACTATCAGCCTCGGCGGCGGGCGAAACCTACAGGTACTGCTTGATCTTTTCGATCATTTCGGCGTATTCGGCGTCGGAGAGGTAGACTTCGCCGGGGTTCATGCGGAAGACTCCGCCGTAGTCCGGGCCGTTGACGTATTTGGGCGCGAGGTGGAAGTGGAGGTGGCAGAGCTTGTCCGAGTAGGCGCCGTAGTTGATCTTCTCGGGGTTGAAGGCCTTCTGCATGGCCCTGGTGACCTTGACGACGTCGGCCATGAAGGCGTTCCTCTGCTCGTCCGAGAGCTCGTTGAGGTCGTTGACGTGCTCGTCATATGCCACAAGGCACCTTCCGCGGTAGGTCTGTTCCTTGAAAAGGAAGGCCCTCGAGACGGAGAGCTTGGCGATAGGAATCATGAGGGACTTGAGAGTCTCGTTGTTCGTGCAGTAGAGGCACTGTTTGGGATCGGAGTACATATCTATAAAGTTTTATTTTTCAGCTTCGGCTGCCATCGCCGCGTTGTAGCACTCGCGGCAGAGGGGCTCGTAGATGTCTTTTTCGCCGAGGACCACGAGGTCCTGGCTTTTGCTGAGGCGGTGCGAGTGGTTGGCGAGATTGCCGCATTTCACGCAGATCGCATGGACCTTCTGCACATCTTCGGCTATCGCCATCAGCGCGGGCATGGGACCGAACGGCTTGCCGAGATAGTCCGTGTCCAGTCCGGCTATGATTACCCGGACCCCGCGGTCGGCCAGTTCTTTCGCCACGGCCACGATGTTGTCTCCGAAGAACTGGGCTTCATCAACGCCGACCACCTTGACGTCGGGTTCGATCATCAGCATTTCGGCCGCGTCGGCGATGGGCTTCGAGACCAGCCGGTTGGAATCATGAGATACAACTTCTTCCTCGGAATAGCGTACGTCAATGCCGGGTTTGAATATTGCAATCTTCTGGTTGGCGAAGCGGGCCCTCTTGAGCCGGCGGATGAGTTCTTCCGTCTTGCCTGAAAACATCGAACCGCAGACCACCTCGATGCAGCCGGTTCTCCTGGAGTTTTCTGAATACATTTTTTTGTTGTAGATTTGTGGTTGTAGAACGCAAATATAACGAAATATCGCCGTATGGAAAAGAGCGGTAAAGAAAAACTGGACGAATTGATGGCGGCCCTTGCCGGTCTTCAGGAGCAGTTGGACGCCCTTAGGGAGCAGGTTGCGGCCTTGATGGCCGAAGACAGCGCGGCGGAGGATGCCGGCGCGGCACAGGATGAGCCCATAGACATCGCCATAGACGTGGAGTTCGGCCTCGCAGAAGCGGAGATGGCCGCGACTGCAGCGACAACGCCCGTTCCCGAATCCGTTCCCGCCGAAGAGCCTGCACTCGAGCCCGCCCCGGAGTCTGCACCAGTCGAGGAACCCGGACCTGAACCGGAGCCTGCGCCTGAACCGGAGCTTGCACCCGAGCCCGCTCCGGAACCTGCTCCCGCTCCGAAACCTGCCGTTCCCGAAGGCCCGTCGTACGCCTGGCGGACCGATATGGCCGGAGCTCCGGTAGGCAATATCATCAGTGGGATTTCCCTGAATGACAGGGCTTTGTTTATCAACACCCTGTTCCGTGAGGACCCCATCCTTTTCCAGGCATGCATCGCGCGCTTCAACGCAATGGCTTCCTTGGGCGAGGTGGAAGCGTATATCCGTGGCGAGTTCCCCGAGTGGAAGCTGGACTCCGAAGTCGTCTACCGCTTCATGATGGCGGTGCGCAGAAAACTCAAATAGCATGGCCGGACGCCTTTTCATAGTTCCCACGCCGGTGGGAAACCTCGAGGACATGTCCCTGCGGGCGATACGCGTGCTGAAAGAAGCCGACCTGATCCTTGCGGAGGACACCAGGACCAGTTCCGTGCTCCTGAAGCATTATGAAATCAGCGGCACGCTCCTTTCGCACCATAAATTCAACGAGCACCAGACCGCCGGTCTCATCAAGGAGAAGATCCTGGCCGGTCTTGACGTGGCTCTTGTCAGCGATGCCGGCACGCCGGGCATTTCCGACCCGGGCTTCCTGCTGGCCAGGGAGTGCGCAAAGGAAGGTATCGAGGTTCAGACGCTTCCCGGCGCCACTGCCTGCATCCCCGCCCTCGTCTCCTCGGGCCTTCCTTGCGACCGCTTCTGCTTCGAGGGCTTCCTTCCGCAGAAAAAGGGTCGTAACACCCTTCTGGCATCGCTTGCTGCAGAAACAAGGACCATGGTTTTTTATGAATCCCCGTATCGTCTGCTGAAGACCCTTGAGCAGTTCGCTGAAGTTTTCGGCCCAGAGCGGGAATGCTCCGTTGCGAGGGAGATTTCGAAACTTCACGAGGAGCATGTCCGCGGGACACTATCCGAAGTCGCCGGACACTTCCGTCAGGTCGAGCCCAAGGGGGAAATCGTGATCGTCGTCGCCGGAAAGCCGGCCGAAAAAAGGGGCGGGCACGAGAACAAGTATAAGAAACAATGCACAGAAACATAAAAACTATCAAAAAACGGTAAATCTTCTCCGCTTTCTTTATGTCTGCTTGCATTCATCCCGACCTGTACGTAGTTTCGTGCAGGTTTTTTGTTTGCCATGCAGGACAGGGAAGACAGGAAAGGAGGCTCCGGAGCCTTCAAGGCGGGTGGGATTTGTCTCGCCTTCCTCGTTCTGGGGTATCAGGCAGCGGTCTTCGTGCACAAGGCCGCGGTGCTGCACATTGCCGGAATCAGGGACAGGCCGGATACGGTCTACGTCGTGGATGAGAGGCTGGCTGCACGGCTCCTGCAGACGGAAGCGAGCGCCGGCGGTCTGCCGGATGGGACAGGAGCCTGCGACAGGGATGCGGAAGATATGCGCGAGAAGTGGCCTGGAGCAGGTAAGACTCCGGCTTCCGGTAGCGTCGTGGTGCGGAAAAATGCGTCCAGGGCGCCTGCGGCTGAGGCGGTGCGGATGAACCGCAGGAGGGTCGAATCATTCCGATTCAATCCGAACACGGCCAGCGTGGAAGAACTGCAGCGCCTTGGGTTCAGCGAGAAGCAGGCCCTCTCGATCGACGCGTACAGGCAGAAGGGAGGCCGGTTCCGCCGGAAGTCGGATTTCGCGCGTTCGTATGTCGTTTCAGATTCGGTGTACCGCAGGCTCGAGAAGTACATAGACATCCCGAAGGTGGATATCAATAAGGCGGACTCTGCCGCCTTCGACGCCCTTCCCGGAATAGGGCCGTGGTTCGCCGCCAGGATGGTTGCTTACAGGAAGGAACTCGGAGGATATTCCTGCCCGGAGCAGCTGATGGACATCTATCGCTTCGATGCGGCCCGGTACGAGGCGCTGAAGGATCTGATCTGCTGCAGCGAGCCGCGTCCCTTCCGCCTCTGGAGCCTTCCCGCCGATTCATTGAGGAGACATCCGTACATCCGCTCATGGCCCGTTGCGAGGGCCATAGTCCTCTACCGGGAACATACGCCTGCGGAGGAAAGGAGCGTCGGGGCCCTTGCCAGGGCGGGAATCCTTCCTGACTCACTGGCCGTTAAACTGTCCCGCTGCAGGATAGAATGAAAAAACGGCTGCTGTGCCTTGGTTTGGTACATGCAAGCGCTATCTTTGCATCGTGGACAGAAGCGTGAACCCGCGTGGAAAACGCTCTCCGAGACGCTTCCCGCGGCGTTTCCGCGGCACCGTATTGAAAACTAGTTTATAAAAACGCTCCGGAAGTTTTGCCGGAATCAGAGCATTTAAGTATATTTGAAACAAAAATAAGGCATTATGGCTAAAGAAGCAGAAGTTCAGGATTTGAACGCCTCCAAACTGAAGGCGTTGCAGGCCACAATCGACAAGATCGAGAAAGACTACGGAAAAGGAACGATAATGAAGCTGGGAGACCAGCCGGAGTGGGACGTGCAGGTGATTCCGAGCGGCTCGGTCGCCCTTGACAACGCCCTTGGTATCGGCGGATATCCGAGGGGACGCATAATTGAAATCTACGGCCCTGAATCCAGCGGCAAGACGACCCTCGCGATCCATGCCATCGCGGAGGCCCAGAAAGCCGGCGGAATAGCCGCCATCATCGACGCGGAGCACGCTTTCGACAGGACTTACGCGAAGGCTCTCGGCGTGAACCTCGAGACCCTCCTCATATCCCAGCCGGACAACGGCGAGCAGGCCCTCGAGATTGCGGACAACCTTATCCGTTCGGGCGCCGTCGACATCGTCGTGATCGACTCTGTCGCCGCCCTTACCCCGAAGGCCGAGATCGAGGGCGAGATGGGAGACAACAAGGTAGGCCTTCAGGCCCGCCTGATGAGCCAGGCCCTCCGCAAACTCACGGCCAACATATCGAAGACCAACACCTGCTGCATTTTCATCAACCAGCTGCGCGAGAAGATAGGCATCATGTTCGGTAACCCCGAGACCACGACGGGCGGCAACGCCTTGAAGTTCTACGCCTCCGTGCGTATCGACGTGCGCCGCACT
>JAEEIQ010000072.1 GCA_016281435.1 Bacteroidales bacterium | reverse complement strand
TCAGACCTTCTTCACAGCCGGAGCCGACGAATGCCGGGCCTGGACCGTCCCTGTCGGGGCCAAGGCGCCGAAGGCCGCGGGCGTGATCCATTCCGATTTCGAGAAAGGCTTCATCCGCGCCGAGGTCATAAAGTACGACGACTTCGTCCACTTCCGCACAGAAGCCGCCGTCCGCGCTGCCGGGAAGATGGGCATCGAAGGCAAGGAATACGTCGTCCAGGACGGCGACATCATGCACTTCCTCTTCAACGTCTAGCACCCGGGCACCAAGTTTTCCATAAAAAAGATATAAGAACTTGTAAATCTGCAGGTCCGTCCGCCGCAACCCCTTGCTCGGACGGATTTCTTGTCTTAGGTTTGCTGACGGAGTCTCGCGGTGAGACAGCCGGTATTATTTTACAACTATGGAAAAAATGTTTTTCAGCGCCACATCAGATGTGGGATTCAAGAAGTTGTTCGGAACCGAAGGGAATGAGGATCTCCTGCGGCAACTCCTAAACTCAATCATCCGCGACAAGGACATCGTCGCTGTCAGGCATCTGGACACCTCCCATGCCGTCAATTCCGAAGCCTCCTCGAGGTTCGACATCTATTGCCGGTGCGCCGACGGGGAAAGGTTCATCGTCGAGATGCAGAAGAGGAGCTATTCGACCTTCATGAACCGGGCTCTGGCCTACAGTGCTATGGCTATCCTCGACCAGGCCCGCAAGAATTGGGACTACGATTTCAAGAAAGTCTATTTCGTAGGGATTCTCGATTACGTCCATTTCAGTGGACGGGAACAGGCCATCACACGCGTCAGCCTTCAGACGGAAGACGACCATATCGTCACGAACGAGAATTATTTGCAGGTTTTCGTCGAATTGCCTAAATTAGCGGCTGACGGCACTTCCTTCGGGGATAAGTTCCTGCGTGCGGTAAGGGATGTCGGGAGCTGGGACTCCCGTCCGGAAGAGTATGAGGACAGTGAGTATGACGTATTCTTCGAGAGTGTCCGGTTCACCGCTCTGCAGGGAGACGAGCTGAATAAGTATAATACGGAAATGAGTACCGAACAGGATTATAAGGATTATCTGGACTGGCAGGTCGAGCTTGCCAGGAAGGAAGGTGCCCGGCAGGCGGCGCTGGAAACCGCCCGGAAGATGCTGGCTGAAAGTATTTCTCCGGAGCTCGTCTCAAAATGTACCGGTCTTTCTTCAGAGGAAATAAAGGATCTCTGAGAAGAATCCCCGTTTAATGAATAATACTATTCGTGGATATTCACTGATAATGGTGAATGTCCTTCTCCTTGCAACTCTTCCGGTATTTTCGCAAAGAAGAAACGATTCCCTGCTTCTTGTGACATGGAACCTGGAGAACTTCTTCGATCCGAAATGCGATTCGACCAGCGTTTCGGAGATGGAATTCTCCTCGCAGGGGGAGCGTAGGTGGACTTCCCGCCGCTTCGGGGCCAAGTGCAACGGGATCTCGAAGACCATCCTTGCGGCTGCCGACCGCTTCGGCCGACTTCCGGACATAATCGCGGTGCAGGAGGTTGAGAACCGTCGTGTGTTGCGGAGGCTCCTGGAGGACACCCCGCTGCGGAAGCTGGATTACCGTATAGTACATTTTGATTCTCCCGATCCACGCGGAATAGACTGCGCACTGCTATACCGCGCCGGAACCTTGAAACTGCAGCACGCCGCTCCATGCCACCTTTACGATTCTGCCGGTGCCCTCATGCGTACCCGCGACATACTTCTGGCGGTGTTCGGTAGCCCGTCCGCCCCCGCATTGGCGGTCCTGGTCAATCACCATCCTTCGAAGCTCGGCCGCGGATCCTCGGACAGAAGGGAGTTAGCGGCAGCGCGCCTGAATCTCCTTTGCGACTCCCTGGAGACGGCAGGCTGCTCCCGGATAGTGGCGGTGGGGGATTTCAACCGCGAGATGCGCTGGCAGGACCCTTCCTGCAGGGGAGGCACGCTGAAGTTCAACGGGCGCTGGGAGAGGATTGACGGCTGCGCACTCGCACGCGGCTGCTCCGTCCGCGAAGAGGTGATGGCCTTTCCTTTCCTGCTGACCCGGGACTCCGCCCACGGCGGCCTGAAGCCGCTGCGCACCTACAGCGGCCCACGCTACCTCGGCGGTCTCAGCGACCATCTTCCCGTGGCGGTCTGGTTTTGAAATAGCAAAAAAAGTGGTAAATTTGTAGGACGTGAAAGCAAGTATAACCTCATAATTATTGAAAATGAAAGCTAAGATTCAGGAAAAGTTCGTTTCTCTTTTCGGAAAGGAAGGCGACGTGTACGCTTCGGCGGGCAGGGTTAACCTCATAGGTGAGCACACCGACTACAACGGCGGTTATGTGTTCCCCGGCGCCATCGACAAGGGAATAATGGCTGCAATCAAGGTCAACGGAACCGACAAGGTCCGCGCATTCTCCCTCGACTACAACGAGATGTGTGAATTCGGCCTCAAGGAGGAGGACAAGCCCGGAAAGGCATGGGCCCGCTACATCTTCGGCGTGTGCCGCGAAACAATCAAGCGCGGCGGCAAGGTCGAAGGATTCGACACCGTTTTCGCGGGTGACGTTCCCCTCGGCGCGGGACTCAGCTCTTCCGCAGCCCTGGAGAGTACGTTCGCGTTCGCTCTCAACGACATCTTCGCCAACGGCATCGACAAGTTCGAGCTTGCGAAGATAGGCCAGAGCACTGAGCACAACTACTGCGGCGTGAAGTGCGGAATCATGGACCAGTTCGCCTCCTGCTTCGGTAAGGCCGGCTGCCTTATCCGCCTGAACTGCAAGACCCTGGAGTACAAGTACTTCCCGTTCAATCCGAAGGGCTACAAGCTTGTCCTTATCGACTCCTGCGTGAAGCATGAGCTCGCATCCAGCGCCTACAACAAGCGCCGCGAGTCCTGCGAAAGGGCTGCTGCCGCCATCAAGAAGAACCACCCCGAGGTGGACTTCCTGAGCGATGCGAAGAGAGTTTGGCTCGACGAGGTACGCGCCGAGATCAGCGAGGAAGATTTCATCCGCGCCGAGTATGTCATCGGCGAGGTCCAGAGGGTCCTTGACGTCTGCGACGCCCTCGAGAGGGACGACTACGAGACCGTCGGCGAGATGATGTACCAGACCCACTTCGGAATGAGCAAGCTCTACGAGGTCAGCTGCGAAGAACTCGACTTCCTGAACAAGCTCGCCCGCAAGATGGACGTGACCGGTTCCCGCGTGATGGGAGGCGGTTTCGGCGGATGCACCATCAACCTCGTCAAGGACGAACTCTACAAGCCCTTCGTGGATGCTGCCGTCGAGCAGTTCACCGCCAGGTTCGGCCACGCCCCCAAGGTTTACGACGTAGTCATTTCCGACGGAGCGAGAAAACTATAAGGATATGAAAGGAGATTTCTGGAAGAAAGAAGATTGGCAGGCCGTCTGGATAGGCGGGATAGTCATCCTCCTGGGTTGCCTTGCGGTCCTGACCGGCTGGTTCGACCTCAGCGCGCTGAAATTCAGCACCTGGACACTCGGCGAAAAGGTACAGGGAGCGGCCGCCGCCAAAGTGGTCCCCTTGGGAAAACAACTCGCGACAGCAGCATTCTGGTTGAAGACCCTCCGTACCGTACTGGTGCTAGGTGTCCTTTTCTCCATAGGCGTGAAGCTGCAGGGAGAGAAGCTGAAAAAGTACATCCCGGCGTTCCTCGGGCTGTTCGTGCTCGCCGTCGTGGTGCGTCTTATCAGCGCTGAATTCACCCTCAACCGCTACCTTGAATGGGCCTTCTGGGCTCTTCTCGTGGGACTTCTCGTTTCAAACACGGTTGGAGTTCCCTCGTGGCTCAAGCCTGCGGTGAAGACGGAGTTCTATATCAAGACAGGCCTGGTGATAATGGGCTTCTCGGTGCTTTTCTCGAACATAGCGAAGTTCGGTCTTTACGGCCTCGGAATAGCATGGATCGTCACGCCCATCGTTATTATTTTCATGTGGTGGTTCGGCACGAAGGTCCTGAAGATGGACAACAAGCCCCTCGTGATCACCCTCGCCTCGGCGACCAGCGTCTGCGGCACAAGCGCGGCCATCGCGACGGGCGCGGCGTCCAAGTGTAAGAAGGAAGACCTCGGCCTGGCGATATCCATCTCGATTATCTTCACCATCCTCATGATGGTATTCGAGCCCATGATCATCAAGGCCTGCGGCATGAACGCCCTGATGGGAGGCTCGCTCATCGGCGGGACCATCGATTCGACGGGCGCGGTAGTGCTTGCCGGCAACGCCCTCGGTCCCGAGGCCGAACAGGCGGCAGTGCTCGTCAAGAGCATCCAGAACATACTCATCGGCTTCATCGCCTTCTTCGTGGCCCTGTTCTTCGCCACCCGCGTGGACAAGAAGGCAGGCGAAAAGGTCGGTGCAGGCGAGATATGGAAGAGGTTCCCGAAGTTCATCATCGGTTTCTTCGCAGCCAGCCTGATAGCTTCCTTCATTGTGCTTCCCCTCTGCGGAGGCGCCGACGTGAAGGCCATCAACGGAG
>JAEEIQ010000071.1 GCA_016281435.1 Bacteroidales bacterium | reverse complement strand
ACCCGCAAGGTCTGCGTCGGCGGCAACGGCGTGTATGCGCTCCAGATGTTCGTGAAAGACGGCGAGGGCAAGGTCCTGCACAGGAACTTCTCGCTTTACGTGGTCAAGGATGCCAAGCCTGCGGAATGCACGCTCAGTTTCGCTCCCGCCTCATACACTGCGGCATCCTTCAGCAACGGGACGAAGCAGGTCCTGGGCGGGCTCAAGGTCAACGGCTTCGGATCCGGCTATTTCGAGTATGAGCTGGACTTCGACGGCGACCCCGCCGGCATCAAGGGCGCAAAACTGCTGTTCGAGGCAGGAGCCAAGACCCTGTTCCTGAAGGACGTGGACGAGAGCGGACGCTATGAGGACGTGGACTATATGCGCGGAGCGGGCAAGAACAATCCCTGCAAGTCCCCGAATGCATATTCCATGACCGATACCGAGAAATGGCCTTCATCGGTGAGCGTCAGCGTGAACGGTGTGGAGATCGGCACCGCGGTGCTTCCGGACGATCCTGCCGACCACACCGGCGTGCTGTCCTGGTTCGCCCAGCCCAAGGAAAGGTGGATGTACGAGGGCGGTTCCCACGGCTATCTCATCAGCCTCGACGTGCCCGTGGAGGCCGTCAGCAAGCATATGACCATACGCTTCACCGTGCCGGAAGATACTCCCGGCGGGCTTGCGCTGTATGGACGTGAGTTCGGCCGCTATCCTCTGGATCCGACCCTGGTCTTCAGCTGCGGCGATTGATCACTCGTTGAATCCCTTGGCCGTTAGGAATTCCCAGATGCGGTCCAGCCAGGTGTAGCTTCCGGTGCCCGGGGATGCGGTGCGCTGGAAGCAGTGCTTGCGCAGTGCGAGGGTGTGCAGTTCGCTCTGTATGCCCATGCTGCGCATCTTCTCCCAGGCCTTGACCGAGTTCATCGCGGCCCATCCGTCGGCATCACCGTGGATGAAGAGCATCGGGGCGGTGTCCAGGTCGAAAGAGAATTCGGGCGCGAGTATGGCGGAGTCGTCGTTGCCTCCCGTTGAATTGTTCTTCTCCAGGCCGTCCGTGAGGGCGTACGCCGGGTAGATTCCTATGCCCCACTGGACGTTGCAGGGCAGTTTATCCTTTTCGTCGATGGGGCGGTAGGACTGATGCCGTGAGGAGGTCACGCCCATCAGCGTGAGGTGGCCGCCTGCGGAGCTGCCCATTATGCCTATGCGGTCCGGATCCAGGCCACGTCCGGCCGCTTCGCTCCTGACTATCCTGATTGCGCGCTGCAGGTCTTCCCAGGCGGTGGTGTGCTTGGCAAGGCCGGTGACGGGGCGCGGGGTGCGGTACTTCATCGTGACCACGGTCATTCCCTTGGCGTTGAGGTAGCGCCTGGCGGGTGCGACTTCGAAGTCGTCGGGCTTGTTGTCGGCATAGCTTCCGCCGGAGTAGATTATCTGTATCGCCTTGGTGGTCAGCACCTTGGGTATATGCCATTCGATGTAGGGGGTACATTGTTCCGGCTGCGGGTCGGGCATTCTGCCTTCCGGCCACACATCTTCCTTGACCAACTCCGCGCGGGCGTCGTCGTCGGCATAGACGGACATTATCGGGACTTCGTCCTCAAGCTTGCCGAGGAAGCCCATCTGCCGCATGAATTCCACGCCCCTTTCGAAGCCGAAGGCGCCGTGGCCCTTGTCCGGGTAGAGGTGGAGCTCCGCGGGGACCTTCATCCGGCGCAACTGCCTGTAGACCAGGGTGGAACCGTTGGGGGAGTAGACGTCCCTTCCGCCGTGGTGCAGGCTCATCGGGCAGGTTTTTTCGTCGAACTTGAACACGTCGCTCAGCCTGACGTCCACGCCGTAGCCGTCGAATTGCGCGGGATCGCCTTTCTCGCCGTCCGTGGTTACGTATGCCGGGGCGTTTACGATGGCCCAGTTGATGTGGCAGGGGATGTCGTCAAGCGCGTCCACCCGTTCGTATGCCGGGGTCTGGGAACTGGTTGCGAGCAGCAGCGCGAGGTGCGAGCCTGCGGACATCGATATGGTGCCTATCTTCTCCGGGTCGAATCCGCGCTTGGCGGCTTCGCTGCGGACCATCCTGACTGCGCGCTGCCCGTCTTCCCAGGCGCTCTGGTAGATGGGAAGTCCCACGGGGCGGGGGGTCCTGTAGACGAAGTTGACGCACTGGAAGCCCAGGGCGGTGAGTTCCTCGTTCCATTTCTTTATGAGTCCGACGTCGCAGCAGTTCATGTAGCTGCCACCGGAGATCAGTATCATGCATCCGCCGTTCCTCGTTTCCTCCGCCGGGGCCGTGAACCACTCGATATAGGCCGTGCGGTGCTTTGCAGGCTTGAATTTCTCCGCCTTCACCTCGTCCGTCATTGCGGCTATCTGGTGGTCCTGCGGATCGGGCATCTTGCCCTTGGGCCAAATGGTTTCACGCTCCTGCGCAAACGCCCCCAGCGTGACGAAGAGGGCCAGCAGTGTCATTATCCTTTTCATTGTTCCTTGGTTATTCGTTTACAGCGAATAAAGATACAAAAAAAGACCGGCAAAAATGCCGGCCTCTTATCTTTGCGGGTGCAGAACAATTACTGCTCGTCCTGGAGACGGAGATGCTGTACGTAGATCGCCTTCATCCTGGCGACGCGACGCTTTGCAGAAGGCTTCTCGAAATTCTTGCGAGCCCTCATTTCGCGGATGGCGCCTGTCTTTTCGAACTTCCTCTTGAACTTTTTCAGAGCGCGCTCGATATTCTCACCATCTTTTACCGGTACGATAATCATCCTTTAAATCACCCCCTTTTTCTTTTTAGAGCGTGCAAAGGTAGCGAATTATTTTAATTCTGCAATAAAATCTTTCATTCCTTCGCTTCCCGTCTTCCTGATATGCTTCATCCTGCTGTCGAATAGCGGGACTTCCGCCGGGTCTATCACATAGATGGGCGTCTCGAAGCGGGCGTAGCGGTAGAGGCTGGCGGCGGGATAGACCTGCATGGAGGTGCCGATGATGAGCAGGATGTCCGCCTTGGCTACGAGGTCGATAGCGGGCTCGAGCTTGGGAACGGCTTCCCCGAAGAAGACTATGTGAGGCCTGTACTGCGCCCCGTTGGGGGCCAGGTCGCCGAGTTTCACCTCGTCGTAGCCGCAGTCCACCACGTAGCGCTCGCTGAATCCGTCGTAGTCGTTGCAGGTGTTCTCCGGGCGTATCTTGGTGGCCTCGCCGTGGAGATGGACCACGTGGGTGGAGCCCGCGCGCTCGTGGAGGTTGTCCACGTTCTGGGTTATGACATCTACTATATAATTGTCTTCCAGCGATGCGATCAGCCGGTGCGCATCGTTGGGCTTCACGTCCCGTATCCTCTTGCGGAGGCCGTTGTAGAATTCCAGCACGAAGCCGGGCTGACGGGCCCAGGCCTCGGCGGATGCGACTTCCATGGGGTCGTACTTGTCCCAGAGGCCGCCGTTGTCGCGGTAGGTGCTGAGGCCGCTTTCCGCGCTGACCCCCGCGCCGCTGAGTACCACTATCCTTTTTTTCATGTTATTCCGCCGCTATTTCGAAGAATTCCTTGCGCACCCAGTATTCGAACAGGGGATCGAGGATCACCGGCTCGTCCTTCTCGTCGAAGGTGATGATCTCCTTCTTGCAGAGGGCCTCGCGCAGGCGCTTCACGTTGGCCGAGGAGTTGAGGTTGTAGCGCTGTATGACCTCGGAACTGCTGAATTTCGTGTAGCCGTCGAGTATGGCGCGCAGCAGACAGATCTGGAAGGTCGTGAGGTCGTTCATCGTGGCGATGAACCTCGGCTCGTGGATGGAGATGAGCACGTCCAGCGCCTCCACCAGCACCGGCTCCATTATGTAGCCTTTCGAGAGGGAATCGCAGATGGCGGCGAAGTGGTTGATGTACCAGATGTTGTTGCGGAAGAGTTTGCAAACTCCCAGCATCAGGTCGCGGTCCAGGACCTTGCCGCTGGCGAGGAAGCCGCGGATGATGTGGTCTATGATTTCCTTCGCCTCCAACTGGCTGATTTTCAGGTGCTCGGCCCTGCGGAAGAAGAGCTTGCGCACTTCGAAGATCTCCTTCATCGCATTGACCTGCGAGCCGGTGAAGATGTAGCTGCACCACATCCTGTGCTCCGGCTGGAGGTTCTCGAAGATGCCCTGGAGGATCTTGCAGACGCGGGTGCCGTCTTCCGTGAGCATCACGTTCTGGAATTCGCTGAGGACGATGTAGAGCTTCTGCGAGCGGTCCCTGGCGATGCGGTAGGGAAGGGCGAGTATGGCACGGATGTCCGAATCGTCGATGTCCCAGTTGAGCGAAAGTATCTGATCCTTGGAGGAATAGATCTCGGGATCGAAGACGAAGTGGGTATTTTCCAGATACCTTTCCACTACCTTGGGATAATCCTCCGGCGAGAAGCCGGCGCCCTTGATCATGGTGGATCCGAGGCGCATCATCAGGTCTGCGATGGTGCGGACGTTGAGGAGGGAGAATTCTATGGGGGTGAACCTCTGGGTGGAGACCTTCATGTTGTAGAAGGCCTGCCTGATGAGGGACATCTTGCCCGTCTTCACGGGTTCGTAGATGACCACGTTCTCACCCTGTGCCAGGAGGTTCGCGAAAATGGTGATGTCCGTGCGACGGCCGATGTTGTTCTTGCCGACCACAGGTTTGTTGTACACGAAGGGACTGTCCATTGCGGTAACAATATTGTTTCACCGCAAATGTAACAATTATTTCCGGAAATATACCGTTCCTTTTTT
>JAEEIQ010000070.1 GCA_016281435.1 Bacteroidales bacterium | reverse complement strand
TTTAGGCTCTTCCCATTTCGATCGCCACTACTTTGGGAATCGATATTTCTTTCTCTTCCTGCAGGTACTAAGATGTTTCAGTTCCCTGCGTTCGCCCCATGCTCGCGCATGGTATGCAGACTTCATCTGCATGGGTTCCCCCATTCGGACATGCGCGGATCAATTCCTGTTTGCGGATCCCCGCGCCTTTTCGCAGCTTACCACGTCCTTCTTCGCCTCCGGAAGCCTAGGCATCCTCCGTTCGCTCTTATTCACTTTCTGTGTCCAATGAATAGATCTTTTCTCGTTTTTGCCTTTGAAATTGCAGCTCTATATATACCCCAACTCGAAAAAACTCGAATTGTCTATACAGACTCTGATCTCATTTGCTTCTTTACCTCGTTATCTCTCTCAATGTTGTCAATGAACTTGTCCCCTTTTTCAAAAGGGACGGCAAAGATACACACTTTTGGGGAAAGTGCAAATTTTTTTTGAAAAAAGTTACTCCGTTGCGAACAGCGAAAGAATATTCAGGATAACCTGGGCGGCCTTTTCCATGTTCTCCAGAGGCACGAACTCCATCTTCCCGTGGAAGTTGAGCCCGCCGGCGAATATATTGGGGCAGGGAAGGCCCTTGAAAGACAGGTTGGCCCCGTCGGTGCCGCCGCGTATGGGCTGAATCTTCGGCTTGACACCGGCCATTTCCATGGCCTTGCGCGCTTTCTCCACTATGTGGTAGTGCGGTTCGACCTGTTCGCGCATATTATAGTATTGGTCACGTACGGTGACTTTCGCCGTGCCCGGGCCGTAGACGGAATCGATCTTCTCGCCGCATCGCAGGATCAGCGCCTTCTTCTCCTCGAACTTCGCCCTGTCGTGATCCCTTATTATATAGGTAAGGGACGCTTCCTCTACGCTGCCCTTGATTCCGACGACGTGGAAGAAGCCTTCATAGCCCTCCGTGTTTTCCGGACGCTGGCCGGCGGGGAGCAGGGAATTGAACTCCTGGGCTATCAGAATGGCGTTTTTCATCTTTCCTTTGGCGTAGCCGGGATGCACGTTGCGGCCCTGGATGGCGACGGTTGCCGAAGCGGCGTTGAAGTTCTCGAACTCGAGTTCACCCTCGTCGCCGCCGTCCATGGTATAAGCGAACTCGGCCCCGAACCTGGCGACGTCGAACTTGACGACCCCGCGTCCTATCTCCTCGTCGGGAGTGAAACCGATGCGCACGGGCCCGTGCCTGAATTCCGGATGGCTCATAATGTACTCCACGGCCCACATTATCTCAGCCACACCGGCCTTGTCGTCGGCGCCGAGAAGGGTCGTGCCGTCCGTCGTGATGAGGGTGCGTCCCTTGTGGCGCAGCATCTCCGGGAATTCGGCGGGATCCAGGAAAAGACCGGGAACGCCTTTCAGGGGTATGGGAGAGCCGTCATAACCGGCAACGATCTGCGGCTTCACTCCGGCTCCGGAAGCATCAGGGGACGTGTCCACATGGGCGATGAAGCCGACTGCGGGAACGGCCTTCTCGGGGATGTTGGACGGGATTGAAGCCATCACGTAGCCGTACTCGTCGAGGTTGGCCTCGACGCCCATGGCCTCGAGTTCGTCCCTCAGCAGCCGCAGCAGGTCGAGCTGCTTAACGGTAGAGGGCTGGGATTCGGATTCCTCGTCCGAACGGGTGTCTATCGCGACATAGCGAAGGAAATGGTCAAGTATCTTTTCCATCATTTATCTTTTTTCAAGGTGGTCATGGTAAGGAATATCACGAGGAGCAGGAAGGGCACAACCGCAATCTGCTCGGCCGGAGCGGCCCCGGATGCGCCGACGGTGTTCCAGGTCTTGAGGAACCAGTCCACGCCGGCGAATTTAAGGATGGCGCTGACTACGCCCATGAGGGCGCCGCCGGCGATGAATCCGCTCGCGATGAGAGTGCCTTTTTCCTGGCGTGCGGCGTTGACGGCCGCATCGGAAGAACGGGTGCTGACAAACCACGAGACGGCGCCGCCCACGAGCAGCGGGAGGTTAAGATCTATGGGAATGAACATTCCGAGGCAGAAAGCCAGCGCCGGAACCTTGAATGCGGTGAGCAGCAGGGCTAT
Source organism: Bacteroidales bacterium (assembly GCA_016281435.1). The sequence continues at coordinate 1,834 of JAEEIQ010000070.1, read as the reverse complement.
GGCCGCGCCGATTCCGTAAAGGAGCCAGGGCGCCCCGCCTCCGTTCATCATGGGCTGTATCACGGCCGCCATGGCGTTGGCCTGCGGGGCGACGAGGGAGCCCTCGCCCGTGAAACCGTAGGTCTTGTTCAGCACGAGCATCACTCCGCCTACCGTAGCAGCGGCCACAAGTGTCCCGAGGAACTTCCATGTCTCCTGCTTCGCGGGGGTGGTCCCTATCCAATATCCTATCTTCAGGTCGGTGATGAAGCCTCCGGCCATCGAAAGTGCAGTGCAGACGACGCCCCCGATCACAAGGGCGGCGACCATACCGGAATTGCCTTTCAGGCCCACTGCGACGAGCACCAGGGCCGTGATGATGAGGGTCATTATGGTCATTCCACTGACCGGGTTGCTGCCAACGATGGCAATTGCGTTGGCCGCTACCGTGGTGAAAAGGAAGGCGATTACGGCGACTATCACAAGGGCCACGAGTGCCTGCCAGATATTGTTGACGACCCCGCCGAAGGCGAAGAAGGCGAACAGCACCAGCAGGGCTATGGCTATGCCGTAAACGACAGTCTTCATCGGAAGGTCCCTGTCCGTGCGTTCCGCATCGGCGGCGCTGGAAGAGCCTTTGCGGCCGATCTCGCCGGCGGCAAGGCCCACTGCGCTCTTTATCACTCCGAAGCTGCGGACTATGCCTATGATCCCGGCGGTCGCTATGCCTCCGATGCCTATATGACGGGCGTAGGTGCGGAAAATCTCGTCAGGGCCCATCGAAGATATGGTCGCCGTGATGCCCGAGCCCATGAAATCAAGGACCTGGCCACCCCAGATGAGATTCATCAGGGGGATGATGACAAGCCAGACAAGAAGGGACCCGCAGCATATCACCAGGGCGTACTTGAAGCCGATGATGTAGCCGAGTCCCAGCACGGCCGCCCCGGTGTTGATCTTCAGGACCACCTTCGCCTTGTCGGCAACAACCTGTCCCCAGTGCATGACCGTCGTGCCGAGGGTCTCCGCCCATGCTCCGAAAGTTGATACCACGAAATCATAGAGTCCTCCGACGGCACCCGCGAGAAGGAGGGTCTTCGCGCTCTTGCCGCCGCTCTCGCCGCTGACCAGGACCTGCGTCGTCGCCGTGGCCTCCGGGAAAGGATACTTCCCATGCTGCTCCTTCACGAAGTACTTGCGGAAAGGTATCAGGAAAAGTATGCCGAGCACGCCTCCGAGAAGGGAGGAGAAGAACATCTGCCAGAAATTGACGTCAAGGCCGAGGATGTAGATGGCGGGAAGGGTGAAGATGGCTCCGGCCACGATGACCCCGGAGCAGGATCCTATGGACTGGATGATGACGTTCTGGCCCAGTCCGCCCTTCTTCCCGAGCGCCCCGGTCACGCCGACGGCGATGATCGCTATGGGGATGGCGGCCTCGAAGACCTGTCCGACCTTGAGTCCGAGATATGCGGCGGCCGCGGAGAAGAGTATGACCATCAGCAGGCCCATCGTGACCGAATAGGGCGTCACTTCAGGGGCCTTTGAATCATTCGGCAGGAGGGGCTGGTACTTCTCCCCCTTCGAGAGGGGACGGTGCGCGTTCTCCGGCAGGCGCAGGTTCTTGTTTTCCGACATTGTGCTTTATTCTTTTTGATTTCCTTGCATCCTGGCGCGCCTTGCGCTTTTCGAAACGGGCCTTGTACTTCTCGAACTTGGCCGCATCCCTGGCCTCCTGGGCGTCCCGCGCCTGCAGGGCACGGCGCGTGGCCGCGCGCTTGCGCTCCAGCGCCTTCGCCGCTTTCGCTTCGGCTGCCGCCGCGTCGCGCGCGTCCAGCTCGGCCCACCGGGCCTC
>JAEEIQ010000069.1 GCA_016281435.1 Bacteroidales bacterium | reverse complement strand
TGAAGGCGTCGTCGAAGAGGATGTTGGCGTATTTCTGGGTCATGACGGTAAAAGGTAAAAACCGCACCCCGGACCGTCCGGAGCGCGGTTGCAAAACTTGCGAGCATCAGCGTGAAAAGCAAGAACCTGTGACGAGATACGTGCAGATTTACTTGTTTCTGTATGTTTTTGAAGATTCTGTATAAGAAAGTTGCAACGAATCGGCAATTGTTGCTGATTGTTGCTTGTTTTCTTTGCGACAGGCTTCCGCGTATCCCCTTTGCAGAAGGCGACAACCACGGCGCCGGGAGCGGCAGTCGGCCGCCTCCCGGCGCTGCCTTCCACTTCTCTGGTGGCACGGCCCGTCAACGCAAGCAGCTGATAAACACCATATTACCCGCACGCGGCGTGCCAGAACAATTACAGAATATCCGTGATCCGGAACTGATTATCTACTTCCACTCCATGCGATCTCAAATCATCAAGGAATTCTTGAATCTTGTCGACAATATCCTTGACCAGCGGCATTAACGCCGTGCTCAGAAAGCAATAGTCAGTGACTGGATAAAGTCACAGGATAATATTTGAACTTATTCAGGGCCTCATTTACCGCCGTTTCACTATACGGTTTGTTGTCTGAGCCCAGGCCTTCCGGACTCGTCCGGGACCTGGAGCGGATCATTCCGCCATATATTCCACCGGTCGCACCGAAAACCTCGTAAGTCCTTTACACCGCGGGACAACTCATGGCACTGCTGCGCGACGGTGTCAGTTCAATAAGAATTGGTGCCCGGAGAATTACTGCTTATAAAAAACAATACCTGGTAGTCGTAATTCGTCTACTATTTGGACGGCAACTAACGTTTTTTTATCTTCCGACAACTCTCCGGACAGCCCGGTAATTTTGAATATCGTGATGTTGGTTTCTATGTTCACCTCCCAAACTCCGTCTGAAGACTGATCGGACACAGTATAAGTTCCGTCATATCGGGAATAATCCTTGCCGTCCGGAAGTACATAAGTCAATATACAATCCGAGTCACTTTTAAATGACAGTTTCATGTCCAGTTTCCTGATTTCCCCGGTCTCCTTATTCACCTGGACTCTGCCCGAGCCGCCATCTTTTGTCATATACACAGTTCCTGTCAGAATCCCCTTCGGAGCCTTCTCGCATGAAGAATTAATTGCCAGTAAAGCGGCGAATAACAGAATGATACTTACGAAATGTTTCATGGTGATCGTTTAATTTATAATTGAATCCTATTTTACAGTTACAGGATAATACAAATACTTCGTGATAGCACTGCGGATCTCAGGAATATCGATTATGCGCCTGTAGGTGGAGGCATAGTAGTCAAGTCTCGTATGGTGGTTCCCCCTTACCTGCACTGTTCCGACGTATGGCCCTTCCGGGTCGCCCTTCGTGCTATAATCCCGCGGGGAGAAAGACTCTCCCGCCCTGTAAAAAGAAGGGGGCGTCTGATAGGGAAATACAAAACACTGGGTAATGACCGGAAGTGACCCGATCTTTTCATAAGTCCAGCGATATCCCTCCAGGCTTTCCTCGTTCAGGACAAGCTTGTCCCTCTTGTACTCCTTCACGGAGATAATGGCGAAGGTATTGGGATCGACATCAATCTCCAGCCCGGTGAACTTGCCGTCCTTGTGGGTGCACGGGTCCGTGATGCGGTACCGGATGGCGGCGGCCCATACGTCGCCTTCCTCGTTTTCCCTGCACGTGATTATAAGCTCGCGGCCCGCCATCTCCCGCACGGACTCCGGGCCGGCGTCTTCAAGGGCCGTGTAAATCTCCCTTTCGACCGTGATGGGAACAGAGCACACTGTTTTCCGGTTCTTCCCACGACCTTCCGTGGAAGACTTCGCGTTCTCCCAGTCCGGCTTGATGTGGCCGGCCGTCAGGGGACAGCCGCCTTTCAGCACCCGACCGTTTTCATCGTATTCAACTGTCGGATGATAGTAATCCGTGAAAAAGACCCTGAAATCGTCCACCGCCATTTTTTCAGCAGCGGGGCCTGTCCCGAGGGCCAGAATGATCAAGAGTGATATCAGACAAAGCATGGTCGAACGGCGGTTAGTAATCTACGCCGTAAATTTAGAAAAATATTGTCATATATGCACCCCCCCCCGAAAAAAATGCAACTTCTTGCAAATATTATGCTTGCGGCCGGTAAGACCGGCCACTGGAAGAAGGACGCCCTTCCCTATATCCCGGATGGCAGTCCGTGAGTGTAAAGGCCGATTTTACTCACCGCGGTCATTTGGAACAGCCTTTCGTGAGTGAATCCGGGTGTTTTACTCACCGCGGTCGCTTGAGGAGAGTTATAAGCTGGCAATATCCTCCCTTGACAGGCCGGTACACTTTGCCGCCATTTCTACCGATAGTCCTTCCGCCAACATCCTGCTGACCGTTTCCAGCGTGGCCTCGCGTGCGCCTTCAGCACGCCCTTTGGCTTCGCCTTCGTCCCGGGCGTAGGCTTTTTCGGCGATTATGTCCAATTCGGTTCTCATATACGTTTCGTATTTGGTCTGTTTCGCTATGTCCATGTTGGCGAACTCCGCTGCGTCGTACAACTCCCTCGACCTCTCCACGATGAACTGCTCTCCGGTGTCTCCCGTACAGCACACGTCAAGTGTAGTTATTTAATCCGAAACGGACAAACCGTGATTCTCTTTATCCCGGAACTCGAGAGGCGAGATGCTTTTCCCGGGGACCAGGAGTTCGATGATCTTGATAAGGAGGGACTTTTGTTCAGGGGAGCAGGCGACGGTGCTCTCGCGCTACCTGACAAACACCTGCGCGCAGCCCCCCGCCTGGGAGCGTTCTGGGGCACCTATGGCGCGCCGGTTGGAGGAAAATGTCACGACCTGCGCGCACGAAGGCTCCTGAAAGGCATGAGGGAAGGGTGACGCGCGCAGGTGTTTGTCGGGTTGGCCACTTTTTGGCGCCGGATTGGCGTACGCATCAATCCCGCAGACTATCATCCCCGGCGCCGATAGCGGCAGCCGGCCGCGGGAAGGAGGGACTATTTCTGCCGGATATAGACCTGCACCGGGCAACCGGTCAGGGGAAAGTTCTCGCGGAGCTTGTTTTCAAGGAATCGCTTGTAGGGCTCCTTGACGTACTGCGGGAGGTTGCAGAAGAAGGCAAAGGCCGGGAAACGCGTCGGCAACTGGGTGACGTACTTGATCTTAACGTACTTGCCCTTCCATGCCGGAGGCGGGGTCTCTTCGATTATCGGGAGCAGGGCATCGTTCAGGCGGGCCGTAGGGATCTTCGCCGAGTAGTTCGCCCAGACTTCGGAGGCAGCCTTCAGCACGTCCTGTATGCGCTGCATCTTCAGGACCGAAGTGAATACGATCGGGACGTCGTCGAAGGGTGCGAGGCGGCTGCGCAGCGACTCCGTGTAATCGCGCAGCGTATTGTTGTCCTTGATGAAGAGGTCCCACTTGTTGACGACCAGCACGCACCCCTTGCGGTTGCGCTGGATGAGATTGAAGATGTTCATGTCCTGCGCCTCCATCCCCGTGGTCGCGTCAATCATCAGGATGCAGACGTCTGCGTGTTCGATGGCGCGCACGGAGCGCATCACGGAGTAGAATTCGAGGTCCTCATGGACCTTGGCCTTACGGCGTATGCCGGCCGTGTCCACGAGCATGAATTCCTGCCCGAACTTGTTGTAGTAGGTCTCGATCGAGTCCCGCGTGGTCCCGGCGACGGGGGTGACGATATTCCGCTCAGTGCCGAGGAGGGCGTTGGTCAGCGAGGACTTGCCGACATTGGGCTTGCCGACGACGGCGATGCGGGGAACGCCGGGATGCGAATCCTCGGCCTTGGCATCCTCGGGGAGCACGCGGACGACCTCGTCGAGTAGGTCCCCGGTGCCGCTTCCGTTCGCGGCAGAGATGCTCCATATCTCGCCCAGTCCGAGGGAATAGAACTGGTAGGCGTCGAAAACCTTCTCGCCCGTATCGACCTTGTTCACGCAGAGGATGACGGGCTTCTTCGAGCGCCTCAACACGTCCGCGATCTCGGCATCGTAGTCCGTGATCCCGGTAGCGGCCTCGACCATGAAGAGGACGGCGTCGGACTCTGCGATCGCAATCTCGACCTGGCGCCTTATCGCCGCCTCGAAGACGTCGTCGGAGTTCGTCGTGTAACCTCCCGTGTCAATCACGGAGAACTCCCTGCCGCACCATTCGCAGGTCCCGTAGTGCCGGTCGCGGGTCACGCCGGAGACATCATCCACGATCGCCTGGCGCATTCCCACCAGACGGTTGAAAAGGGTGCTTTTGCCGACATTCGGCCGGCCCACGATAGCTACGAGACTCATAAATACAAATGGTTCCGCCCTCCGGGTCAGGCCGGGAGCGATGATTTAAAACTGCAGTCGGCGCATGCGTCCCCGTCCCCTCCGGGGCAGGAACGGCCATGCAACTCGGCATCCTCGTCCTTGAAACAGCGGATGCCCCTCTTTCTCATTTCCTCGTTCGAGCCCACGTCGAACTGCGGGAACTCTTTCTTCCGGAAGAAGATGTTCACGCCGAGCCCGGCGACGCAGAGCGCCACCAGCACGAGGGCTATGAGGAATACTTTCATCAGCGTACGAATTCGGTGCTGATAGGTTCGTAATTATAGACCTTGTCTATGATGCTGGCGAATACCTGGGCCATCGAAATGATCCTGATCTTCGGGTCGCCGGCCAGTTCGGGATGGGGGATGGTGTCCGTGATGAACACTTCCTCGAAAGCAGAGTCTTGTATGCGCTGGACGGCGCTGCCTGAGAGGATGCCGTGCGTCGCGCAGGCCCGCACGCTCTGCGCGCCCTTCTCCATCAGGACCTCGGCGGCCTTGCAGAGGGTGCCGGCGGTGTCGATAAGGTCGTCCACGATTATGATGTTCTTGCCCTCGACCTCGCCGATGGCCTTGATCTCGGCGACCACGTTGGCCCTCTCACGGGTCTTGTGGCAGAGGATGACCCCGCAGTCCTGCCGGCGGGAGCTCAGCGCCTTGGCATAGGCGTTGGCCCTCTTCGCGCCGCCCATGTCCGGAGCGGCTATGGCGAGGTTGCGTATCTGGAGATCCTTGATGTAGGGGATGAAGACCTTGCTGGCATAGACGTGGTCCACGGGGATGTCGAAGAAGCCCTGGATCTGGTCGGCGTGGAGATCGCAGGTCATCACGCGGTCACAGCCCGCGGCCCGGAGGAGGTTCGCGACGAGTTTCGCCCCGATGGCCACCCTGGGACGGTCCTTTCGGTCCTGCCTGGCCCACCCGAAATACGGAATCACGGCTATCACCTTGTCGGCGGAAGCCCTTTTCGCGGCGTCGATGCAGAGAAGGAGTTCCATGAGGTTGTCCGAAGGCGGCATGGTGGACTGGACGACGAACACGGTCGCTCCGCGCACGCTGTCCATGTAGCGGGGCTGGAACTCTCCGTCGCTGAACGGGGTGACCTCGAGGTTCCCGAGGGTCACGACGGGCTCTCCCTCGCGGGTGTTTTCCTTCAACCAATCCACGATCTTTCCTGCGAAGTCCTCGGAGGCCCTGCAGGAGAACAATTCCATTCGGTGGGTGTGTAACATTGTTTTATAAGGTTTTCAATACAGTAGCAATATAACCCAGTATCTCGTCCCGCCCCGCTCCGGAGACGGAAGAACTCTTGAAGACGGGAGGCAGCTGCTCCCACTCCTGGAGAAGGGTTTCGCAGTCCCTGTCAATCATCTGCTGCAGGGCCACGGGGCCCATCTTGTCTCCCTTGGTGAAGATGATGCTGAAGGGAATCCCGTTCTCGCCCAGTTCAGCGATGAAGTCCCTGTCGATCTTGCCTATCTCGTGCCTCGAATCGACCAGAACGAAGAGCAGCGCGAGGTCCGGGGAATTGTGGATGTAATCCCGCACGACGGATGCTATCGCGTCGCGTCCCTTCTGGCCGACCTTGGCGTAGCCGTATCCGGGAAGGTCCACAAGGTACCAGGAGCCGTTGATAAGGAAGTGGTTGACGACACGCGTCTTTCCCGGGGTGGAGGACGTCAGCGCGAGGCCCTTGCGGCCCGTCAACATGTTGATGAGGGAGGATTTGCCGACGTTGGACCGGCCTATGAACGCGAACTCCGGAAGACGGGGTGCAGGCCTGCCGCCAACAGTGGAGCTGCTGCCTGCGAATCTTGCTTCCGTGATTTTCATTGCGTGACGACCGTTTTCCAACGCAAATATAAGTAAAAGCGACGGATTTACGCAGTATCCGGACGCATTTTTTACCGGCTTTTCCCTACTTTGGATATGTGATCGTGAAACAGGCCCCTCCGAGCGTGAAAGAGCGGGAATAGCGGATAGTCGCGGAGCACCTTTCAAGTATGCTGCGGCTGATTGCCAGGCCGAGGCCGCTGCCGGCACTCTTCGTCGTGAAATTCGGAGTGAAGAGCTTCCCGACGTTCTCCTCGCTGACTCCCGGTCCGTCGTCCTCGAAGACAATGTCGTAGAAGCCGTCCTGCACGGAATTGCGCAGCGAGACGGCGACGCGCCCACCGCCCTCGCCGAGGGCCTGCACGGCATTGTTCAGCAGGTTCACGAAGACCCGGGTCAGCTGCGGTTTCGGCCCCGAAACAGTCGCCCCTTCAAGCCCGTAGTAAACGAACTCCACGGGGCCCTTGTTGTCGTACATCGAGATTTCTTCCTGAAGGACCTTGTCGAGGTCAATCCGCGAAGGCTCCTCCGTGTAGAGTTTTGCGAAGGTGGAGAACTCGTTGGCCGTCTCCGTGAGGATGTCGATATGGTCAAGAAGGGTCCTGGAGACCTCTTCGAAGCGTTCCTGCCACTGCGGGTCGCCTTTCTGCTTCAGCCGGACGAGTCGCTGGATCTGGAGCTTCATCGGCGTAAGAGGGTTCTTGATCTCGTGGGCGACCTGACGGGCCATCTCGGACCAGGCCTTGTCCCTTTCGGCCTGCGCAAGCTTGCGCGTACTTTCCGTCAGGTCGGCGACCATGCGGTTGTACGAACTGACGAGAGTCGATATCTCGTCGTCCCTGTCATATTCGATGTATTCGAGGGAATCGAGGTTCGCCGAGGCCATCTTGCGCCCCATTTCCAGCAGCGGCCGGAACATCCTGCCCACGACGGCGCCGGAAGTCAGACGTGCCACGATCAGGAGGATGAAGAAGACCACGAGGATGGTCATCGCGTGCATCGCGGCATCCATCTCGAAGTCGTAATTGCGGTCGGCGTACGGGGAGCAGAGTATGCCCAGCATGGCTCCGTCCTTTCCTTTCAGCGGCGCATACATGCTGTAGTAGCGCCTCGCTCCTATGGTCTCCTTGTGGATGAAATAACGCTTGTCCTTGTCTATGATCCAGTGGCAGGCTTCTTCGTTGATGCGGCTCCCCAGAAGCATCCTCTCGAACAGGCCAGGAGTGGTCGAAAGGAACACCTTCCCGTCCGGGGAATAGACGGTCAGGTCCTGCTTGGTATTCGCGCTGGTGCGCTGGAGTATGGTCAGAAGCTCGCTGCGGCCTATTTCCTCCAGGGAAGAGAAGCTCCGCACCCGATACTCGACGAGGGACTGCAGGGCGCTGACCTGCGAGGACATTATCGTATGGAGGTTGGCGTTGTTGCGCCTGTAGACGAAGGCCATGCTGACCCCGGCCATCACGAACAACGTCATGATGAGGAAGAACATCAGCACGGTGGTTATGCGCCTGCGGTAGTAGCGCTTCTCGAAAAATTCGGTCCGGCGCGGGCCGATACGCGGCAGGGACAGGACCACATACGCCATCAGGGCCAGGAAAAGGAAGGCCACCAGATAGTCGCTGAAGGCAAGCACCGGACGGGAGATGATCACGGCCTCGTCGTCCGTCACGACGGTGACGAAGTGCGAATAGCCGTCCATTTTTATATGCCTGTCACCCTTGCCGTACACCCGGCTCCCGAGGGCCCTGTCCATCTTCGTGGAGTAGGCGTAATCACCCCTGAAAAGCTGCAGGTCGTCACCCTTGTAGCGCGCATAGGAATAGGTTTCCGGGATGAACACCTTGCCCGGGAGGGAGGATTGCAGCAGGCTGTAATAGCCCTTCACGCTTTCCGTGGAGAGGGGATCTATGCACAGCAGCATCCTCGTCAGCCCGACTTCGGGATTGTAATAAAGGAAGACTCCGGTATAGCGCACCGACCCGGCGAACGGGGTATGGAAGAAGCGCGACCCTTCGGCGACGCTCTCCGCATCGAGCATGCGGGCGTTCAGCCTAGCCACGGATTCACGGGAGGCGTCCGCATCACGGAAGGTATAGACCGTCACGCCGTAGATCTGCGGCAGCCTCGGGAGATAGGTCTCGAGTATGCGGTTCCGTATGCTCTGGTCGGGGCTGCGGAGCTGGATAAGGGCCGGAATCACGGCATCTTCGGCTATCTGGGACTCGACCCTGCGGAGAAGGATCTCCAGCGACATGTCCCTCTCTATGGCAAGCCTGTTGGCCCAGACCTCGAGTTTGTCCTGCTCTTTCCTGAACCCGAGGACGCCAGAGACGGAGGTCAGGTAAGCCGCGATAGCTATGGAGAAAAGTATGCATCCCGCGTTACCTATCCTGTCCTTCCGCCACAGCATCTGGCCCAGCAGCGGCAGGCACAGAAGCATCGAAATGAATGACAGGTACACGAGAAGGGTATATACCGAAAGGTCGCTGAACTTGTACAGTTCCAGGGAGATGTTGGAGTTGCGGATGATACCGACGAGGGTTGCGTGGCCGTATGCCATGATTCCCAGGGCGAGGAGTACGAGGACGGCATCTGCTGCCGCGCGGGGAAAACCATCCCTGAAACGGCGGTAGAAATCCTCCCTGACCATATAGAGGCATATCACGGCGATGGTCACGGCCAGGTTGATCAGAAGGACGGCTCCGAGCGAGGAGAACACGGCCCCCTGGGCATACAGGGACGGGGAGAAGATTTCGACATCCCCCTTGGCGCTCCTTCCCCAGGCCATCATCATTGCCACGAGCGGCACGAGCGCGGCTACGGCCGCCCCGAAGGATTTCAGCGTCGGTTTCCGCCTGAGGAAGCCGATCAGCGCCGCCACCATGAAGGCGAACGCCAGCCAAACCAGCGTCGCATCTGCCGTCGCGCCCGGGTCCAGGGATTCATCCACTACCTTGAGCATGGGCCGACCGCCGAGGCGCACTTCCGCCCCGCCGCTGGTCGAGAGCGGTTCTATCGAGAAGCGCTCAGGCAGCCGCATGAATCGGCTGACCCCGCCGCGCCTCTGCCAGTCAAGGGTATTGACGAGTTCCAGGCCGGAAATCAGCTTGCAGTTCCCCTCCTGCCGCATCCGTACAAGGTACCATTTCGGTCCCAGGTTCATGTAGCTCCATTCTTCCCCCACCCCGGACAGCGGCGAGACCACGCTGACGCGCGGGTTAGTCAGCCTCTGCACCACGCGGCGCTCGGAAATGTCGTCATTCAGGACCGTGAACTGGTGCACCCAGGATTGGAGCGTATCGTCCAGATAGCGGTAGATCACCATGTCTTCAGGCAGGGAGGCGGATTCGATCCATTCGCCCGAGTCCGAGTCCATGGCCACCGCGGAGCGCTCTTCCAGGACGGCTATCCTGGCGGCGATCCTCTTTTCGAGACGCAGCGCCGCTTCGCCCGCATCGCCGGGCCTTCTGAACATGCCGAACGCCGACACCAGGAACAGGATGCCGAGCAGGAGCAGCGCGTAAGGGACGGCCGTGCGTATGGTCAGGACCGGTTTTTTCATTCGTGGTGGTAGGGCTCGCCTCTAAGGATGGTGAATGCCCGGTACAATTGCTCTGCAAAAATCGTTCTCACCATCTGGTGGGAGTAGGTCATCTTCGACAGGGACAGTTTTCCGTCAGCGCGTCCGTAAACGGCCTCGCTGAAACCGTACGCGCCCCCGACGACGAAGGTAAGATCGCGCCCTGAGGCCATCCTGGCCGACAATTCCCGGGCGAATTCAACGGACCTGTATTCCTTTCCCTTCTCGTCCAGAAGCACTACGAAGTCTTTCGGCTTGATGGCTTTCAGGATCAGTTCGCCTTCCTTCTCCTTAATCTGGTCCCGGCTGAGCGAGGATACGTTTTTCAGCCCCGGAATCTCTTCCAGGCCGAAAGGAACGTAGTGCGAAAGCCTCGATACATACAGGTCCAGGCCCTCCTTCACCCAGGGGACGTCCGTTTTCCCCACTGTAAGCAAATGAATCCGCATAGTGCAAATATAGTGATGTGGCTCGGTATTTGCAAAAGAACAAGTCCGTATGCGGGAGCTGCGTAAAATATTCTTCTGCCTCTTGTTCCTGTCTGCCTTCGCCTCCGGCGCGCGGGCACAGGGCAACGACGTCTTCGTGCCGATAGGGAAATATCTCGAGCAGGGAGATTCGGAGGCGCTTTCCGCATGGTTCGCCGACAATCTCGAGATCGGGATCCTGAGCAAGGAGACGAATTCCAGCCGCAACCAGGCGCGGCAGATCGTCAAGGCCTTCTTCGAGGCCCACACGCCACGCTCCTTCTCCGTCACGCACACGGCCGGAAGGGCCGGACTGAAGTATGCGACAGGCAGCCTCAACGCGGGAGGCGAGGTGTTCGCGGTCACGATCTTCGTAAGTTGCAAGGACGAGGGAACGAAGATCCAGCAACTGAAAATCGAGAGGTGAGGCCCCGGGGCGGGCTTATTTCAGGTATTTTTCCAGAAAATCATATCCGGCGTCCAGCGCCTCCTGCGGAGGACGGTGGCCGGTCGCGTGGTTGAGAAAACCAAGGCGTTCGGGATGCTTCCTGTACCCCCTGGCCTTCTTCATGGCCTCGAAACTGCTGTCGTCGTCGTACTTTCCTGCAATAAGGAAGAACGGCTTGCCGCCGGAAAGGGATAGAAGCGAGGTGCAGTCCAGGCCTTCGGCTTTCATCGCCTCCAACTTGTCACCCCAGTACCATATCTTCTCCCAGTTCGACTGTTCCCAGCGGAAGCCGAAATCGCTGGCCAGTATGGCCTTGACGCGCTTGTCCCAGCAGCCGGTGCAGAAAGCCATCTTCCCGCCGAGGGAGTGGCCTGCAATGCCTATCCTGGAAGCATCGACGCGGGGGTCTTCGGAGATGAGGTCTATGAGCAGGCGGGTGTCAGCAACAAGTTTCCCGACCCCTGTCCAGGCGGGCCAGTCGCGCATCAGGGCCGTCCCTGCAACCTGCCACCTTTTGAAATTGCCCCTGTCGAGGTCGTTCTTCTCATAGGTCAGGTGGTACGAATCCGCACTGATGCAGGCGAAGCCGCGCCGTGCCAGGTCTGCCATCATCCTTATCTTTTCGTATCGGGGCAGGACTTCACGGGAGTCCAGTTCGCAGCCTATCATCGCCTCCGGGAAATAGAACGGCACGACGACGGCCGGAAGTTTCCCTTCGAAGTGCTTCGGAAACACCTTCAAAACCCGTTGGACCGTCCCCGGGCCGTTGGCCTGCAGGATCAGTTCAGCATCGAATCCGTCGAAGGAATAAGTCTTGACAAGCTCCGCGCTGCGGGTAAAGTCATACCCTTTAGGAGGGTCCAGCAGGCGTTTCCATTCAGCCCTGGGGCATTTGGCTCCGAGGGGCAGCACTGCGGCTAGAAGGGCCGCGGCAAGAAGGATCTTCAATTTCATAACAGGTTGAGCAGTGGTTCTATAGTCTTGAACGAACGATCGGCGAGAGTCTCCCAGAAGCCTTCATAGACCCCGCTGCGGTCAGTTCCTTCTCCGGAGTCGCTTACAATCTTTACGGACAGGCAGGGAACACCGCGAAGGCAGCATGCCTGCGCTATCGCGGCGGCTTCCATGTCGAGGCAAAGGGCCTCCGGAAAGGCCATGCGGAGCCTGCGGATTTCAGCCGGATCCGTGATGAAGCGGTCCCCGCTGATGCAGAGGCCGGTGTGGGCGCCGGGGAGGACGGAAGCCGCCTTGCGCAGGAGTTCCGCATCCGCTTCGAAACGGGCCGGAAGGCCTTGAACCTGCCCCGGAAGATTGGGCTCCCCGCACCAGACGTCATGGTAGCCTGTTTCGCTGCAGAGAACCACATCCCCGCAACGGAGGGACGGATCAAGCCCGCCGGCGACACCTATGTTGACGATGCAGTCCGCCCCGGCGTCGGCAAGGGCCGCCGCCGCGAGCGCCGCGTTGACCTTCCCTATCCCGGAAAGGGCGCACCGCACCCGCTTTTCACCGAAAGAAGCCCGCACAAGTGCGAGCTCCTTTTCCATTGCGCAAAGAAGGCCGGTCATCAGACCCTCTGGCCGTAAGAACGGTCGGTAGTGTTGACGGTAATCTTCTCCCCGGTGTTGATGAACAGGGGGACCATGATCTTCGCGCCGGTCTCGAGGGTGACCTCCTTGAGGGCGTTGGTCGAGGCGGTGTTGCCCTTGACGGCGGGCTCGCTGTAGGTGACTTCGAGGGTCACGTAGGTCGGAAGCTCGCAGGTGAGGCACCTTTCTTCTCCGACGACGAACATCATCTCGACATGCTGTCCTTCCTTCATGAGGTCAGCATTCTCGACGACATCCTTCGGGAGGAGGATCTGCTCGTATGTCTCTTCGTGCATGAAGTTGTACCCGTCCTCTTCCTCATAAAGGAACTGGTAGGGGCGGCGCTCAACTTCGATGGTCTCGATCTTCGCACCAGCGGTGAAGGTGTTCTCAAGGATACGACCGTTCTCGAGGTTGCGGAGCTTGGTCTTCACGAAAGCGGGGCCCTTGCCGGGTTTGACATGCTGGAACCACACGATGGAGCAGGGCTTTCCGTTGAAATTCAGGTAGAGACCGTTCTTGAAATCAGCTGTTGTTGCCATAAATATTAAGTTTACAATCGTTTCACAATCGGACAAATATAAGCATTGGAGCGCATTATTGCAAATTTTCGACCGCGGCGGCCACTTTTTCGAGCAGCCATTTGGGGGTCGAGGTGGCTCCGCAAATCCCCACCCGGTCGTCCGGACGGAACCAGACGGGCTGGATTTCGGAGGATGACCCTATGTGGTAGGTGCGTATGTTCACGCTCTTGCAGAGTTCGCAGAGGACCTTGCCGTTGGAACTGGAACGCCCGGAGACGAAGATGATTACGTCGTGCGAGAGAGCGAATTCGCTCAGTTCGCGGTGCCTGTACGCGACCTGCCGGCATATCGTATCGTGTACGCTCACAAGGGACGGGTCGGCCATCCTGGATTCAAGGACCTTGCAGAGGGCCTCGTAGGCGACAGGGCTCATCGTGGTCTGGGAGAATATCTCGACCGGCTGGTCGGAGGGCACGAGCCCCAGATCGAAAAGCTGGCCAAGCTGGGCCTCGTTCTCCACGACGAGGGCGTCCCCTTCCACCTGGCCCACGAGTCCGAGGACCTCGGCATGGCCGATCTTCCCGAATATCAGGAGCTTTCCCGTGGCCGAACGGGTCCTCAGGGACGCATAGGCCTTGCGAATGCTTTCCTGCAGCCGCAGGACCACCGGGCAGGTGCAGTCTATAATCTTAAAACCGGCTTCGGCCGCCCGCTTGTAGGTCTGCGGCGGCTCGCCGTGGGCGCGGATCAGCAGGGTCTCCCCTTCCGCGTTTTCAGTCTGCTCGAGGTCCTCCGAGTCTATGCAGACAAGGCCCTTCGAGCCGAGGCGGTCGAGTTCTTCTTCATTGTGGACTATGGCTCCGAGGGAATACAGGCGGCCGCTGCGGGACAGGAAGTCTTCCGCGCAGTCGATGGCCTTTATGACTCCCCCGCAGAATCCGGAATGCTGGTCTATCTCGACGGAACGCGGCATGGCTACTCGAGGATTCCGAATTTTCCGCGGATGAGGCCTTCGACCCAGACGAGTTCCTCTTCAAGGCTCATCTCGGAGTTGTCGAGCACGAATGCGTCAGGAGCCTGCGCAAGGGGGGATGTCTCACGGTGCGAGTCGATATAGTCCCTTTCCTTGAGGTTCTGCAGCACTTCATCGAAATCGGGGTTTTCGCCCTTGGCGGCGAGTTCGTCAAAGCGGCGCTGCGCCCTGACCTTCGGATCAGCCGTCATGAAGAGCTTCAGCTCCGCGTTCGGGAACACCGTGGTCCCTATGTCCCTTCCGTCCATCACTACCCTTCCGGCCGCCGCGTCGGCGTGCAGCCTGGCGTCCACGAAGGAACGCACGTATGGCACGGCCGCGATCGGGCTGACCTGCGAAGAGACCTTCATGGTCCGGATTTCGGGGCCGTCGGTGACTATCTCCGCCCTGCCGTCGGCAAGGTGCGCCTCGAGCTCGTCCGAGACCACGTTGTCTTCGGAGATGAGGCCTTTGCGCTGGGCATAGAGGGTCACTCCGCGGTAATAGGCCCCGGAGTCGAGGTACTGGAATCCGAACTTGCCGGCAATGAGCTTCGCGAAAGTGCTCTTTCCGGTCGATGAATAACCGTCAACGGCGATGATGATGTCAGGAATGGTCATTTCGTACGCGTATTGGGATTGCAAATATAACCAATTTTTTCACGATATTTGTACCCGTATGAAGATACTGGTAATAGATGACGAGCGCGCCATCCGCAACTCCCTGAAGGAGATCCTGACGGATGAGGGCTACGAGGTGGACACCGCCGAGGACGGGGCCATCGGACTGGAACTGGCCGGAAAGGGCCGCTACAACGTGATATTCTGCGACATCAAGATGCCGTCCGTGGACGGCCTCGAGGTGCTGGACCGCCTCGGCGCGGAGGGCAGCGACGCAGCCGTGGTGATGATCTCCGGGCACGGGGACATCGACACCGCCGTGGAGTGCATCAAGAAGGGCGCCTTCGACTTCATCCAGAAGCCCCTGGACCTCAACCGCATCCTCATCACGCTGAAGAACGCGAGTGAGAAGGTCTCTCTCGTCAAGGAGACCCGCCTCCTGAAGAAGAAGGTTTACGGAGGGGCGAAGATGGTCGGGCAGTCCGCGCCCATCGTGCACATACGCGAGATGATAGAGAAGGTAGCCGCCACCGACGCCCGCGTCCTCATCACCGGAGCCAACGGCACCGGCAAGGAGCTCGTCGCCCGCAGCCTCCACGAGCAGAGCAACCGCAGCGGCGGCCCTTACGTCGAAGTCAACTGCGCAGCCATCCCGTCCGAGCTTATCGAGAGCGAGCTCTTCGGCCACGAGAAGGGGGCCTTCACTTCCGCCGTGAAGCAGCACAAGGGCAAGTTCGAAGTGGCCGACGGAGGCACCCTCTTCCTCGACGAGATCGGGGACATGAGCCTCGCCGCGCAGGCCAAGGTCCTCCGCGTCCTGCAGGAGAAAAAGCTGTCCAGGGTTGGCTCTGACAAGGATATCGAGGTCGATGTGCGCGTGATCGCCGCGACGAACAAGGACCTCCGCAAGGAGATCGCCGAGGGCCGCTTCCGCGAGGACCTTTTCCACCGCCTTTCAGTCATCGTCATCCAGGTTCCCACGCTCGACGAGCGCAAGGACGACATCCCCCTGCTGATAGACTACTTCACCGAACAGATTGTCACGGAAGGCGGCCTCCCCCGCAAGGCCTTCTCCGCCGAGGCCGTCAAGGCCCTGCAGGAAAAGAGCTGGACCGGCAACATCAGGGAACTGCGCAACGTCGTCGAAAGGCTCCTCATCCTCGGAGGGGCCGAAATCTCCCTCCAAGACATCCGGGACTACGTGCTCTGACACACCGCAACGACGTGCCCTGACACGCCGCGCAGCCGCAATCGGCCGCTCATAAGCCGCCCCGGTCCGCCGCGTTCGGTCGTTTCATCCATACGCGCCGTGCCGGTAGTCTTTCATTCGCATAGTAGCGCCCTCCCGTGAGTGGAAAGCCCGGTTTTACTCACCGAAGCCATCCAGAACTGCCGTCCGTGAGTGGAATGCCCGGTTTTACTCACCGGGGGCAGCGAAAACACCTTACCGTGAGCAGAATGGCCGGTTTTACTCACCGGGACCGGTTATTCTGCCGGTTGTATACCCATGGCCGGCGATGGCCGGCAACTAGCGGCGGACTTGCAATTAACTGGCACGGGGTGCCACACAAAAACACAGTGTGTCAGCGACTTATCTCCGGAAGCCGTGCCGCACCCACCATCCGGAACCCACATCTGGCACGGCCGCTGCAGGAAAAACCGCCACTGAGGCCGCTCAAAGGCCGATCCGATCCGCCGCACCGTGCCAGTTGTTTTTCACCCGTCTTGAAGAACTGGCGGTCCCTTACAGATATACGAGGCTGCTGAGGCGGTCCGGGGTGAGGACGCGGACGGCCATGTCGAGGATGTCGGCCGCGGAGACCGATTCCACGGCGGCGCGGGTCTCCCCGTCGGAGGCGACACGGCCGAAGGCGAGCATGCTCTTTCCCATCGAAAGGCATTGGGACTCGGCGTTGTCGGAAGCGATTCCGAACTGTCCGAGAAGCTGCTTGCGGGCCTGGGCCATCTTCCGTTCCGACAGGGGCTTTTCGCAAAGCCCGGAGATGATCCTGCGCACGGCGGCAAGGCATGACTCGAGGTTCTCCCTTTCGCAGCCGAGGCTCACGGCCATGATCCCGGACACGGAATATTGTGTGTAGGAGCACTCTACGCCATATACCCAGCCTTTCTTCTCCCGCAGATACGCATTCAACAGCGAGTTGGCACCGGGACCGCCAAGGATACCGGCCAGCACGGCGGCGACGATACGGTCCTTCCCGGAATAAAGCGAGGGCGCAGTGGCGCCGAGGACAACGTTGACTTCATGGTTGCGCTTGTCCACGGTCCGGCAGAACGGGGCACCGGGAGCAAACGGTGGGAGGTCCGGAACGGAAGGGGTGACGGTGCCGGGAGCAAACGGCCCTGAGGGCGCAGCGGCGGGAGCAAACGGGAAGGAGGGAGCGGCAGGCCCGGGGGCAACGGCACCGGGAGCAAACGGCGGAAGTTCCTTGGCGCCAATGACGGTCCGGACTTGGCTCCCGGCATCCGCTCCGCCTGTCACGCCAGAAGGAAGATCCTCCGGAAAATACTTCCTGCAAAGGCGCAGGACCATGGCTTCGGCCTTCGCCTCATCCCCTCCGGTCACGACGGCAAGTGCCATCCGCTCAGGGACGAAACGCTCGTGCAGATACCCCAGAAGGACGCTGCGGCGTATCTTCCGAACCGATGCGGGCGTGCCCAGGATGCGTCTTCCCAGGGGGTGTCCGGCGAAGAGCATCTCTTCGAAATTGTCATACACGTCATCGGCCGGGGCGTCCTTGCAGGAATGGATCTCGTCGATTACGACTCCCCTTTCGACATCCAGTTCTTTCTGCGGAAAGGTGGCCGAAGTCGCGAGCTCCAGAAGCAGGTCCACCGCCGTGGGCAGGTCCTCCCGCAGCACGGTCGCGTGCAGGACTATCTCCTCCTTTGTCGTGTAGGCGTTGAGCTCGCCGCCGAGAAGGTCCAGGCGGCTGTTTATCTGCACGGCGCTGCGCCGTGCCGTACCCTTGAATATGGTATGTTCGAGGAAATGGGCCGTGCCGGCGGGCAGGTCCCCTTCGAAGGCCGTCCCGGCCTTGACCGTCAGCGAGCAGCAGGCCGCCTGCCCCCCGCTGGAACGAACTGCATACTTGAGGCCGCAGGGGGCCGTTCCCGTCTTCATCTTTTCCTTCTGCCGGAGATTACCCGTATGTCCTTAAGCTGAAAGCCCTTCCAGGCCTTGAAAGAAATACGGTGGCGCTGGTAATAATATAACTGGTGGGTGTCCGCGGAGATAAGCATCTTGTAGCACCAGTCCCCCTTGCGGGCGGAAACCGGGCACACGACCATGCTGACCAGGGCATCCCTGGTCCCGTTCCGGAAAACACGGTCCACGATATCCTCGCCCGCTATGACCATGCGGTCGCCGAGGAAACGGTCGCGCTGGGCGTCAGTGAGTTCGAATCCCATGTCTTCCTCGCTGATCCACACCCTCTTGCGCTGCTCCCGGGCAGTGCGGGCGCTATACCCGGAGAGACCGGCATAACCCTTCGCGTCGGCCTCCATGGCGTCCTCGACATATTCCTGGATAATCTCAAGGAAGGCCCCGAGATAGAGGAACTCCCGCCCGGAAGAATACTCCGTCGCGGTTATGGGCATCCTGACCACCTCGAAAGTCTGGTCCAGCGAATCCGGATTCTTCTCCTTCCCGCCCTTCATGAGGGAAAGGAAGAGCACTCCTCCCGCCTCACCCTTGGGCGCATCGCTCAAAAGCCGCAGGAAATAATAATCGGCGCGTCCCTTCAGGGCCTCGTACTCCGCAACGCTGCAGAACTCATACGGAGAAAGATACCAGCGGCTTGTGATCTCGTCCCGGAGGGCGGCGTCGAGGATGCCGGTCCCGCTGAGGACCACCTTGGTCGTCCTGGTCGTGAAGTCGCTCAGGCGCACCTTGCGCGTAAAAACCCGCCCTTCCGCACCGCAAAGGCACGGAAACAGCACTATCAGCGCGAGCGCCAGGCAGATATGCTTCGACCATCTCCCCATTACCGCAAAGATACGGATTATCCGCCTCTTTTTTGAGGGAAATCCCAAGTTTTTGATTAAGTTTGCAATCTATGTCAGATTACATCGTTTCAGCCCGCAAGTACAGGCCCGATTCATTCGAGTCGCTGATAGGACAGGATACCATAGCCCGGACCCTGAAGAACTCCATCGCCAGGAACCAGCTCGCCCACGCATACCTTTTCTGCGGCCCCCGCGGCGTCGGAAAGACCAGCACGGCGCGCATTTTCGCGAAGGCCATCAACTGCTCGAACCCGGGGCCCGACTACGAGCCCTGCGGCGAATGCGAATCCTGCCGTTCCTTCAAGGAAGGGCGGTCCTACTGCATACATGAGCTGGATGCGGCGTCCAACAACAGCGTCGACGACATCAGGACCCTGACCGACCAGGTCCGCATCCCACCCCAGGTCGGCAAGTACGGAGTCTATATCATAGACGAGGTCCACATGCTCTCGCAGTCCGCCTTCAACGCATTCCTGAAGGTGCTCGAGGAGCCGCCCGCACACGCGATCTTCATCCTCGCGACGACGGAAAAGCACAAGATCCTCCCGACCATACTGAGCCGCTGCCAGACCTACGACTTCAACCGCATCGGCGTCGGCGACATAGTCCGCAACCTCAAGGACATAGCCTCGAAGGAAGGCATCACCGCCGACGAGGAGTCCCTGCACGTGATTGCACGCAAGGCCGACGGGGCCATGAGGGACGCCCTCACGATCTTCGACCAGACCGTCGCCTTCTGCGGCAACGACATACACTATGAGGACGTCATCCGCAACCTCAACGTCCTCGACTACGAGTACAGTTTCCGGCTCGTGGACGCGTTCCTCTCCGGGGACTACGCCTCCGCGCTGCTGATTTTCGACGAGGTGCTCGCAAAGGGCTTCAACGCCCTTTACTTCGTCTCGGCGCTGGGTTCGCACCTGCGCGACCTGCTGGTCAGCCGGACCGCCGGGCTGGACTCCCTGCTGGACTATCCGGACCAGTTGCGCAAGCGTTTTGCGGAGCAGGCTTCCCGCTGCAGCGTGAAGTTCATCTACGACGCCCTGACCGTGACCACGCAGTGCGAAGCCGGCTACAAGGCCAGCGCCAACCAGCGGCTGCACATCGAATACTCCCTCATGCGCCTGAGCTTCCTGCAGAACGCTCCGGACACGGCAGCTTCAGCCGCACCCGCGGCAAGCCCGAAACCGTCACCGGCGCCAAAGACAGCCGAACCTGCACCTGCACCGAAGCCGGCAGAGCAGCCGAAACCCGCGCCGAAACCGGCGGAACCCGCAAAGCCGGCCGAGGCGGAGCCGCAGAAGCCGGCAGCGACGCCCGCCCCTGAACCGACCGCACCTGCCGAGACAGCCACACCAGTGAAGCAGCCCGAACCGGCGGAACCCGAGGCAACCACGGAACCGGAAAAACCCGCTGAACCGGCCGCGACCACAGCGCCGGAGAAGCCCGCGGAAGAACCTGCTCCCGCCCCGCGCCGCCGCCCCACCGCTAAGGGAGGCGCCGCCCTCTCAATGAGTTCCATACTCAAGGACTCCGCCGCCAAGGCCACTGAGACTGCGGATGAGACCGGCCCCGGAGCCGAGGTGAGCGAGGAAGTCATCCGTGAAAAGTGGTCCGCCCTGGCCGGGGAAACGGCCCAGCCGAGGCTTGCCAACGCCCTTGCCAACGCGAAACTGGAGTTCGGCAAGACCGACGACGGCGCCCAGGTCCTGCAATTCTCCGTGACCAACGAGGCGCAGAAGAAATGGATTGAGGAGAAGATGCTCTTCAAGCTGGAAGGCAGGATGCGCGATCTTTGCGCCTCCTCCGGGCTGCGCCTGAGGGTCAGCGTGCTGCCGGACAATTCCGAAGGCGAAGGCCCCCGCATCTATCTTCCTGAAGAGAAGGCTGCCGACCTCCAGTCCCGGCATCCCGAAGTAAAGAACCTGATTTCAGACCTCTCACTCGATATCAAATAAGAGATGAAACTGCGCTGCGAAAACCTCGTCAAGAAATACGGCATCCGGACCGTCGTCAAAGGCGTGTCGATGGAAGTCAACCAGGGAGAGATAGTCGGATTCCTCGGTCCGAACGGGGCCGGCAAGACGACCAGTTTCTACATGATCACCGGCCAGATAGTCCCCAACGCCGGAAAGGTCTTCCTCGACGACGAGGAGATCACCAAACTCCCGATGTACAAGCGGGCGCAGAAGGGCATAGGCTACCTGCCGCAGGATGCCTCCGTGTTCAGGAAAATGAGCGTCGAGGACAACATCCTCTCCGTCATGGAGATGAAGGGCGTCCCGCTGAAGGAAAGGAAGGAGAGGCTGGAGGACCTCATCTCGGAATTCAACCTATCGAAAGTGCGCAAGAGCCTCGGAATCCAGCTCTCCGGCGGTGAAAGGCGCCGTTGCGAGATAGCCCGCGCCCTGGCCATCGACCCCAAGTTCATCCTGCTGGACGAGCCTTTCGCCGGGGTCGACCCCATCGCCGTCGAGGACATCCAATACATCATCGCGAAGCTCAAATACAAGAACATCGGGGTCATCATCACCGACCACAACGTCGGCGAGACACTCGCAATCACCGACAGGGCCTACCTCCTCTACGAAGGCACCATACTACAACAAGGCACGCCCCAGGAACTTGCTTCCGACGACGACGTACGCACCAAGTATCTGGGCAGCGGTTTTGTCTTGAAGAGAAGCGTTTCCGTGGAGCGTGCGCTGCGGGAGCACGAGGCTTCGCTGCAGGCCGGAGAAGGCGCCTAGCCTATCTCCGCCCCGTTTACGAGAGCCTCCTGCGGCGTGATGAAGCGCATCTTCCCGTCGCCCTGACGGGCCATCAGGATCATACCCTTCGACTCGATTCCGCGTATGACGCGCGGGGCGAGGTTCGCCAGGATGCATATCTGCTTTCCAATCATATCCTCGGGGGAATAGTACTCGGCGATGCCGGAGACTATGGTCCTGCGGTCGATGCCAGTGTCGATGGTGAGTTTGAGGAGCTTGTCCGTCTTCGGGACACGCTCCGCCTCGAGGACGGTCGCAGTGCGTATGTCCATGCGGCCGAAATCTTCGAAAGTTATCTCCTCCTTCTGCGGAGCTATCTTGCGGGCGGCTTCCTCGGCAGCGGCCTTGCGGGCCGCCTCCTCGCGCTCGGCGCGTATGGCCTCGAGCCTGTCGATCTGGGCCTGGATCGCATCGTCCTCGATCTTCGAGAAAAGGAGCTCGGCCTGCCCGATGGCGTAGCCTTCGGGAAGGATGTCGGCGCCTCCGAGGCAGTCCCAGTCCAGCTGGAGGCCTTCTGCCGCGGGCTCAGGCTCTCCTGCCGGATGCGTGTGCAGGGCCATCCCTTCGCCGTCGCGGTAGGTGTTGACGCTCTGCTGCTCGCCCTTGCGGTGGTCCGTGCCGGCCTGGATGCCGACGCGAAGCATACCGCGCAGGCGCTCGGCGGCGAACGGGGTGAAGGGCTCGAAAGCCAAAGCCAGGTCGGCGCAGATCTGCAGGCATACGTTCAGGATGGTGGCGGTGCGGGCCATGTCGGTCTTGGCGACCTTCCAGGGCTCGGTGTCGGAGATGTACTTGTTGCCGGCACGGGCTATTCCCATCGCGTCTTTCAGGGCCTCGCGGAACCGGTAGCTCTCGAGGTTCTTCTCCATCGATGCGCGCAGCTGCGGGATCGCGTCGAGGGTCTCGCGGTCTATGTCAGAAAGCTCGCCCTTCGCGGGGACGGTCCCATTGAAATACTTGTGCGTAAGGACTATCGCCCTGTTGACGAAATTGCCGAATATGGCCACGAGTTCGGAATTGTTCCTTGTCTGGAATTCCTTCCATGAGAAATCGTTGTCCTTGGTCTCGGGGGCGTTGGCGGTCAGCACGTAGCGGAGGACGTCCTGCTTGCCCGGGAACTGCCCGAGGTACTCGTGGGCCCAGACAGCCCAATTGCGGGATGTCGAGATCTTGTCCCCCTCGAGGTTAAGGAACTCGTTGGCAGGGACGTTCTCGGGCAGGATGTATCCTCCGTGGGCCTTCAGCATAGAAGGGAAGACGATGCAGTGGAAGACTATGTTGTCCTTGCCGATGAAGTGGACCAGTTTCGTGTCTTCGCTCTTCCACCACTGCTCCCAGCTCTGCGGAAGGAGCTGGCGCGTGTTGGAGATGTAGCCGATCGGGGCGGCGAACCAGACATAGAGCACCTTGCCTTCGGCGCCTTCAACAGGGACGGGCACGCCCCAGTCGAGGTCGCGGCTGACGGCCCTGGGCTGGAGCCCGGCGTCGAGCCAGCTCTTGACCTGGCCATAGACGTTGCTTCTCCATTCCTTGTGGCCGTCGAGTATCCACTTCGTGAGCCACTCCTGATACTGGTCGAGGGGAAGGTACCAGTGGGTGGTCTTCTTCTTGACGGGCTCCGCGCCGCTGAGTTTGGACTTGGGGTTGATGAGTTCCTCGGGGCTGAGGGTGCTGCCGCATTTCTCGCACTGGTCGCCGTAGGCGCCTTCGAAGCCGCAGCGGGGGCAGGTGCCGACTATGTAGCGGTCCGCCAGGAAGGTCTTCGCCTCGGGGTCGTAGTACTGCTCGGATTCACGGGTGATGAACTTCCCGTCATCGAGGAGCTTGCGGAAGAAGTCCGAGGAAGTGCTGCAGTGCACGTCGGACGAAGTGCGGCCGTAGATGTCGAAGTTGATGCCCAGTCCGTTGAAGGACTCGCGTATTATCTTGTTGTATTTGTCCACTATGTCCTGCGGGGAGCAGTGCTGCTCGCGCGCCTTGATCGTGATGGGGACCCCGTGCTCGTCGCTTCCGCAGACATACAGCACGTCGCGGCCGCGGAGGCGCAGGTAGCGGACATAGATGTCGGCGGGGACATATACTCCCGCAAGGTGTCCGATGTGCACGGGCCCGTTGGCATAGGGCAGCGCGCAGGTGACCAGATGTCTCTTGAATTCCTTGTCCATATATCGTCAGTTCATTTTTCCGTATTTTTCAATATGCCTCCTTACTTCCAGGATAGCCTTGTTCGTCGCGCTCAGGTCCTTGATATAGGGTTGCTGCTCCTCATAGGAGAGCCCGGCCATGGAGGCGCTGATCTCTTTCTTGTGCCATTCCAGACGCTTCAGGCAATAGAGCAGAAGCGTTTTCGGGACGGATGCGACCAGCCACGAGGAGGTCGCGGTCATCGAATCCCTGAATTTTTTTATCGTGATCTGATACTTTTCCACCGCGAGCTCGGCGGCGACGGCGGCGACGACCCTGTCCGGGGAGTCGAAGAGGCGCCGGAGTATCACGTCTCCCTGGCAGCCTTCGTCGTAAGCTTCCATGTAGGCGTCATAGGTGCGGCGGCAGGGGCTGTTGGCAAACTGGACGCCGTCGGCCTCGAGGGAGTCCCGGATGAATCCGGCCACTTCGGGGGCCGGGGCCCCGTCTCCAGCATAGAACTCGGAGTCGCGCTCGAATTCGAGGCGTTCCGTTCCGAAGCGGAGTATGAATTCCAGAAGCGCCTGCTCGATTTCTTTCAGCTCGGAGTTCTCGTAGATGACGGCGGGCGTGGCGGAAGCCTCTGGCTTCCCGGCCCCGCCCGGGGCCCCGCCCGAGGGCCCTGCGGGCTCCTCGGCGGCCAGGCCCGCCTCCTTGCGCCGACGCGCCCTCTCCTCGGCCTTGAAAGCCTCTTCCTTCATCTGGAAACGGCGCTGGTTGACCCTCGCTACGAGGTCGTCGAACTTCAGGTTGTACTTTTCCGCAACGTTCTCTATCAGGGTCCTGCGGGTCATGGCGTCGGCGACATCGGCTATCGTGTCCGCCACGGCATTGAATGCGGCGCTGCGCTTCAGGGGATCCCCTTCCGCACTCTTCAGCAGCTGTCCGCTCTTGAAGGTTACGAAATCCGTCTCGTGGGTCTCAATGTACTCACGCACGGCCTCAGCCCCGTTCTTGCGGGCGAAAGAGTCCGGGTCTTCTCCGTCGGGGAGCAGCACCACGCGCACGTCGAGCCCTTCGCGCAGGATAAGCTCGATATCCTTCATCGAAGCGTGGATTCCGGCGCTGTCCCCGTCGTTCATCAGGGTGATGTTGTTCGTGAACTTATGGATCAGGCGGACCTGATCCGTCGTCAGGGCGGTTCCGCAGGGGGCCACCACGTTCGTGATCCCGACCTGCTGAAGCATCACGAAATCGACGTTCCCCTCGACTATTATGCACTTGTCCCGGCGGGAAATCTCCTGCTTGGCGAAATATATGCCAAGCAGGTTGCTTCCCTTGACATAGACTTCCGTCTCCGCCGTGTTGACATACTTCGCGGGATTGTCCGCATGGAGGGTACGGCCGCTGAAGGCTATGGTCCGGCCGCTGACGGAATGGATTGGGAACATGACCCTTTCGCGGAACTTGTCGGCATAGCCTCCGTCTTCCCTCTGCACGGCCAGCCCGGCGGCAAGGATGTATTCCATCTTGTAGCCGGCGGCGGTCGCCGCGTCGATGAACGCGGTACGTCCCGAAGGGGCCCATCCGAGGCCGAACTTGGCTATGGTTTCATCCTCTATCCCGCGGCTGTGGAAATAGGCGTAGCCGACCGCGCGTCCCTCTCCGGACTCCAGCTGGGAGTTGTAGAACTTCTGCGCGAACTCGTTGACGAGCAGCACGCTCTCCCTTCTCTGGCGGGCGGCGATGGTCTCGGCGGTCTCTTCCTCTTCGACCACCTCTATATTATACCGGCGGGCCAGCATGCGCAGGGCATCGGCATAGGAACAGCGTTCCTGCTCCATCACGAAGCCGACGGCCGAGCCGGACTTGCCGCAGCCGAAGCACTTGTATATGCCCTTCGAGGGCGAGACGTAGAAAGAAGGGGTCTTCTCGTTATGGAAGGGACAGCACGCCACGTAGTTGGCCCCGCGGCGCTTGAGCGTCACGTAATCCCCGACCACGTCCTCGATACGCGCGGTGTCAAGGATGAGCGATACTGTCTCCTGTGGTATCATAGCGCAACTTCGCAGAGGAACTTGATGCGCACGAGGCGCACCTCCATCTCATCATAATCCGGCCCCAGTTCCTTCAAGGCGTCTTCCAGCGAATCGGAAGAGGCTTCCTCCTTGAAATAGTCGAAAATCTCGTCCACTATCTCTTCGTCCAGATTGGCCTTGATATAATAGTCGAGATCCAGTTTCGTCCCGGTCGAGACTATGGCTTCGATCTCGTCCATGAGCTCTCCCATGTCCATGCCGCGGGAGGCGGCGATGTCCTCCAGGGCCATCCTGCGGTCTATGCTCTGGATGATGAAAATCTTGCCTTCGGACTTCTTCGGGGCGGATTTCACCACGAAGTCCTCCGGCCTTTCTATCTCGTTTTCTTCGACATATTTGCGGATGAGGTCCACGAAGGGCTCCCCGAACTTGCGGGCCTTTCCTTCGCCCACGCCCTGGCAGTTGCGCAGCTCCTCGAGCGTGACTGGATAGAGTATTGACATGTCCGCAAGCGCCGGGTCCGGGAATATAATCCAGGGTTGGAGCTTCAGGGACCTGGACAGGTCCTTGCGAAGGTCCTTCAGCATCGAAAGCAGCACGGGATCCCCGTCTGCGCCGGCAGCGCCGATAGCGGCCGCGGGGGCGATGTCGTCGTCATCGTCAGCGCCTCCGGAGCCGGAGAACTGCCGGTCCTCGACCAGCGGCAACTCGGACGGGTTGCGGAAGAACTCCCGTCCGGCGTCCGTCACATGGATCAGCCCGTACGTCTCTATCTCCTTCATCAGCAGGTGCTTGATCAGCCCCTGATGGATCACGGTGCACCAGAACTTCTCGCTCCGGCCTTCCCCTGCCCCGAAGAACGGCAGCTCGTCGTGGCGGTAGGACTTTATGATGGAGTTGGCCTTCCCGGCGAGGATATTCGCAAGATGCTCGATCTTGAAGTGCTCCGGAAGGGCCTCGATCAATTCTATCACGAGACACATCTCCTTGCGTCCGTCGAAGACCTTCTTCGGATTCAGGCAGTTGTCGCAGGAGCCGCAGTTGTCCTGCGGGTAATCCTCCCCGAAATAATTCAGGAGCAGCTTGCGGCGGCACTGGCTGGACTCCGCGTACGCCACGACCTCGGAAAGCAGCTGGCGGCTTATCTCCTGCTCGGAGATGGGCTTGCCCTGCATGAACTTCTCAAGCTTCTGCACGTCCTTGTAGCTGTAGTAGGCTATGCAGAGGCCTTCGCGCCCGTCACGGCCGGCCCGCCCCGTCTCCTGATAGTAACTTTCTATGCTCTTCGGGATGTCCAGGTGGATGACGAAGCGCACGTCCGGCTTGTCGATGCCCATTCCGAAGGCTATGGTCGCGACTATAACGCGCACTTCCTCCATCAGGAACTTGTCCTGGTTCTCCGCGCGCGTCTTCGCGTCCAGTCCGGCATGGTA
The DNA here is from genome assembly GCA_016281435.1 of Bacteroidales bacterium. The sequence goes on along the minus strand of JAEEIQ010000069.1, from coordinate 24,818 downwards.
CGGGAGGGCCGATATGCCGTTGATGCACAGCAACTGGGCCACTTCCTCGACCTTCTTCCGGCTGAGGCAATAGATGATTCCGGACTTGCCCGGATTCTGGTAGATGAACTTGATGATGTCCTTTTCCGCATCCACCTTGTCCCTCAGTTCATAATAGAGGTTCGGGCGGTTGAAGGAAGACTTGAACACGGTGGCGCCGGGGATCCCGAGGTTCTTCAGGATATCACTTTGGACCTTCGGGGTCGCCGTGGCCGTAAGGGCTATGATGGGGGTCCTGCCGATGTTATCCACGATCGCGCGGATGCGGCGGTATTCCGGACGGAAGTCATGGCCCCATTCGGAAATGCAGTGCGCCTCGTCTATGGCGAAGAAGGATATCTTTATCTCCTTCAGCAGGGCTATGTTCTCTTCCTTGGTAAGGGACTCCGGCGCGACGTAGAGTATCTTCGTGCGCCCCTTGAGAAGGTCTTCCCGCACCTCGTCGATCTGGGCTTTCCCGAGGGAGGAGTTCAGGAAATGGGCTATGCATTCCCCGGAACCCGAGACGAAGCCGCGGATCGCATCCACCTGGTTCTTCATCAGGGCGATGAGGGGCGAAATGACTATGGCCGTGCCCTCCATCACGAGGGCGGGCAGCTGGAAGCACAGGGATTTACCGCCCCCGGTGGGCATCAGCACGAAAGCGTCACCGCCGTCGATCAGATGGCGTATGATGCTTTCCTGATTGCCTTTGAAGGCATCGTACCCGAAGAACTCCTTCAGGGTCTTGTTCACGAGGGCGGAATCCACTGTACTCATATCAATCCAGGGTGTGTATTGCCAGTCCGCTCCGGAGCTTGGGCTCGAACCACGTCGTCTTCGGCGGCATGATCATGCCGCTGTCGGCGATGTCCGTAAGCTGCTTCATGGACACGGGATACAGGGCGAATGCCACCTTCATCTCCCCGCTGTCGACGCGGGCGGACAAGGCGCCGAGCCCCCTTATGCCACCGACGAAATCTATCCTCTTGTCAGTGCGCAGGTCCTTGATCCCGAGTATCTTGTCAAGTACGAGACGGCTGAGGACAGTCACGTCCAGGACCCCGATGGGGTCGGAATCGTCATAGCGGCCGCTCTTCGCCGTAAGCGAATACCAGCGGCCCCCGAGATACATCGAGAAATTGTGCAGGCAGCAGGGACGGTACGGCTCCTTCCCCTTTTCCTCAACGATGAAATCCTCCGAGAGGGCTTCGAGCAGGCCTTCCCCGGAGAGGCCGTTCAGGTCCTTCACGACACGGTTGTAGTCGATGATCTTGAGCTGGCTTTCAGGGAATGCGACGGCCATGAACCAGTTGTACTCCTCTTGTCCCGTATGGGCGGGATCGGAAGCTGCCTTCTCGGCTCCGACGCGGGCTGCAGCCGCGCTGCGGTGATGTCCGTCCGCGATGTAGAAGGAATCCACCCTGGTGGTGAAGAGGTCCCCTATCTCTGAGATGAGGGCGTCGTCGCTGACTGTCCAGAACTCGTGGCGGAAGCCGTTCTCGTCCGTAAAGCTGTACTCTGAAGGGCGGGCAGCCACTTCGGAAAGGATCCTTTCCAGCCCCTCCTCATGCTTGAAGGCGAAGAAAACGGGCTCGATGTTGGCGTTCTGTATCTTGACATGGACCATGCGGTCGTCTTCCTTGTCCTTGCGGGTCAGCTCGTGCTTCTTGATCTTCCCGGACGCATAATCGCCGCAGTGGGCGCACAGGACGAAACCGTACTGGGTCCTCCCGTCCATCGTCTGGGCATAGACGTAGTAGCAGGGCTTGGGGTCGCGCACCAGCCAGCCCTTTTCCTGCCAGGCCCTGAAATTCTCCACGGCGCGGTCATAGACCTGCGGCGCATGTTCATCGGGCATGGGATCGAAATCGATCTCGGGCTTGGTGATGTGCAGCAGGGACTTCTCTCCCGCCATAGCCTTCGCCTCTTCGGAATTCAGCACGTCGTAGGGCGGCGCAGCGACCTCGGTGACGAGGCCGACGGGGGGACGCAGGGCTGCGAAAGGTTTGACTCTTACCATCTCCTCCCCTATTTATTGACCTGGAAACGGGTGTTTCCCGTCGCGAAATAATCCGCAATCTGGCGGGCAGCGGCGAGTCCGGCGTTGATATTGGCTTCGGCCGTCTGGGCTCCCATCTTCTTGGGCGTGGCGAACACGCGCAGGCCGAACTTCTCCTGAAGGGCAGCATAGTTGTCCGGAGCGACGTCGGTGACGTACTTGAGGTCGGGCCTCTCTTCCAGGGCCTTTTCGAGCCCGGCTTCGTCGATGACTTCCTTGCGGGCCGTGTTGACCAGGGTAGCGCCCTTGGGCATGGAGGTGATGAGGTCGTAGCCTATCGAACCAACCGTCTGCGGCGTCGCAGGAATGTGGACCGAGACGAAGTCGCTGGTCGCGTAGAGATCGGCCAGGTCCTTCGCGGGCTCGGCCCCGCCTTCGATGATCTTCTCAGCGGGGAGGAAGGGGTCGATGGCCTTGACCTTCATCCCGAGGGCCTTCGCCTTCGCGCCGACCAGCCTGCCGACGTTGCCGAAGGCCTGGATGCCGAGGGTCTTGCCCTGGATCTCGCTGCCGGTCGCGGGAGTGAACTGGGTGCGGCTCATGAAGATCATCATGGCGACGGCGAGTTCGGCGACGGCATTGGAATTCTGGCCGGGAGTGTTCATCACGACCACGCCGTGCGCCGTGGCGGCCGCAAGGTCGACGTTGTCGTAGCCGGCGCCGGCGCGGACGACTATCTTCATCTTCGGGGCCGCGTCAAGGACTTCCGCCGTGACTTTGTCGGAACGGATGATCATGGCCTCGGCGTCGGCGACGGCCGCGACGAGATCCTTCTGGTCCGCATATTTTTCAAGCAGGACGCATTCGTGTCCGGCTTCTTCAAGTATCGAACGTATGCCGGCGACTGCCGCGGCGGCAAAGGGCTTCTGGGTTGCAAGCAGGACTTTCATGGCTTCAGGCGTGCTTCTTTTCGAATTCTTTCATGCAGGCGATGAGGGCATCGACATCCTCCTGCGTGCAGGCGTTGTAGGTCGATGCGCGGAATCCGCCGACGGAGCGGTGGCCCTTCACTCCGACGATGTCCCTTTCCTTCGTCAGGGCGAGGAACTCGTCCTGCAGGGCTTCGTAGCCCGGAGCCATCACGAAGCAGATGTTCATGACGGACCTGTCTTCCTTCTCGGCGGTACCGACGAACAGGGGGTTGCGGTCGATTTCGGCATATAGGGTCTCGGCCTTGCGGGCGTTGATCTTCTCGATGGCTGCCACTCCGCCAACGGACTTGACCCACTTCAGGGTTTCGTACATGATGTAGATCGAGAACACGGGAGGGGTGTTGAACATCGAAAGCTTGTCGATATGCACGCGGTAGTCGAGCATGGTCGGGATGTAGCGGCTGACCTTGCCGAGGAGGTCCTTGCGGATGATGCAGAAGGCACAGCCGGAGGTGCCGGCGTTCTTCTGCGCGCCGCCGTAGATCATGCCGTACTTGCTGACGTCCACGGGCCTCGAAAGGATGTCGGAGCTCATGTCCGCGATCAGCGGGACGGGGCTGTCGAGGTCGGTGCGGATCTCGGTACCGTAAATGGTGTTGTTAGTCGTGATGTGGAAGTAATCCACGTCGGAAGGTATCTCGTATCCCTTAGGGATATAGTTGTAGTTCTTGTCCTTGGAAGAGGCGACAGCGAAGGCTTCGCCTATGCCCTTGGCTTCCTTGAGGGCCTTGGATGCCCAGACTCCGGTATCGAGGTAGGCCGCCTTCTTTTCGAGGAAGTTCATCGGAACGCGCAGGAACTCCATGCTCGCGCCGCCCGCAAGAAGCACCACTTCGTATCCGTCGGGAATATTCAGAAGTTCCTTCCAGAGGGCGCGGGTCCCGTCCATGACGGCATCCCATTCCTTCGTCCGGTGAGAGATGGAGAGAACGGAAACGCCGGTACCGGCAAAATCCCTGATGGCCTCTACGGCCTTGTCATACACTACTTGAGGCAGCAGGCAGGGGCCTGCATTGAAAACGTGTTTTGCCATTTTCTTTATTGAATTTTTATTTCAGTCTTTAAAGTTACCTCTTTTTTCAGAATTATCAAAGCCCCCCGGCCTCCATCTCCACGCCCAGCGATTCCATCCGGCCGAGGAAGGCCTCCTCGAGGCTCAGGCGGACCCTGGTCCGGAGCGAGCAGGACTCTCCGAAATCCGCCCCGGAATATTGGAGACCGAGTTCCTTCAAGGCCTTCATGACCTGGGGCATAGTCCCGTAAGGGAAGGAAAGGCTCCAGGTCCGGCCGGCAGCCTTTTCGACTTTCTGCGCCTTCGACAGCGCGTCCGCAGTCGATTCCTTGTATGCCTTGATGAGCCCCGGGACACCGAGCTTTATCCCGCCGAAATAGCGGACTACCACGACCAGCACGTCGCTAAGGCCGGCGCTGTCTATTTGTCCCAGAATCTGCCTTCCGGCCGATCCGGAGGGCTCCCCGTCGTCGGATGCGCGCCATGTTCCCCCATCGAGTCCGAGCCGGAAAGCATAGCAGTGGTGCCGTGCGTCGTGGTACTCGCGGCGGACCGATTCGAGGAATTCCCGCACTTCCTCTTCCCTCTCGACGGGACGGGCGAAGGCCAGGAAACGGCTGCCCCTGTCCTTGTACAAGCCCTCAGAAGGGGCCGAAATGCTGAAATAAGTATCCGAAACCGCATTCATGTTGTATCAAATATAGTGTTTTTTACTTAACTTAGTCCCGGTTTTCGAACACTGTTTTTAAAATGATCTACAATTTCAGAGTCACCTTGAGCGGTATCAAGGGTTTCTACCGCGTGTATCAGGTCAGCGGGAGCCACTCGCTATACACCTTCCACAAGCAGATGCGCGCCGACATGGAGTTCCCCATCGACCAGCCCATCCTCTTCAAGGCGCTTGACGAAAAAGGCGACGCCATAGCGCGTTACGCCCTCATAGACCTCGGATTCGGGACGGTCGACCATATCACGGTCGCCGATGCCCTGAAGGCGGGAGCCGTGTCCTTCGTCTATTTCTACGACATCCAGTCCCGCAAGAGCGTCAACATAACGCTCGAGGCCGAGGCCCCCGGCAGCATAGCCTCTCCCGTCATCATCGAAAGCAAGGGGCCCAACCCCATAGAGTTCGAAAACGGCTATGTCGCCTTCGAGGACCTTCCGGAAGACAAGCGCCGGCTTCCCGGCATGCCTTCCGGCAAGGGCGCTGCGGAAAAGGATGACGAAGAAGAAGATGATGATGAAGACGAGGATTTCGACGACGAAGACGAGGAGGACGAGGAGGATGAAGACAGGGAAGAGGAAGAAACCATCTACGACGAGAACGAAGAGCTATAAAAGCTGTTATGGATAAAAAAGAGGGACCGGCTGTGATCGCCGGCCCCTCTTTTCATTATCGGATTAATGTGTTTACTCCGCCGCGGCAGGGACGAACTTGCCGACCTTGCTGACCTTCACGTTGAAGATGAGGGTGGAGTTGGGTTCGATGCCCTGGTTGCCGCCTTCGCCGTAAGCGAGTTCGGACGGGATGTAGAGCTCGATCTCACCGCCTTCGCCGACGAGCTTCAGACCCTCGGTCCAACCCTTGATCACGCGGTTGAGGTTCATGCGGACAGGCTCGGCTCCTTCGGGAGTCTGGTCGAACACGGTGCCGTCGAGAAGGGTGCCCTTGTAGTTCACCCACACGGTGTCGGCATCGGCCGTGGCCCTGACGTCGCTGCCGTCAGCGATGATCTTGTACTGGAGTCCGGAAGGAGTCTCCTGCACGCCGCCGCGGCCCTTGTTGGCCTTGAGGAACTTCTCGCCCGCTTCCTTGTTCTTGAGGGCGGTATAGTTGTGCCTCTTCTCGAGATACTTGTTGAACACGTCGTTCATGGCCTCGGGGCTGATCTTGAACTGCTTGTTGAATTCGGGATCGCGGAAGTCGCCCTTCGCCTTGATGAAATCTTCGATACCCTTCTTGATCTGGGCATAGGAAAGATCGTCACCGAAGTTGTAGCCCTTGATGAAAGAACCGAAGTTCACGCCGATAAGGTATGCGACGCTGTCCTTCTCGGATTTCTTCGCGATGTAATCTTTCGCAGTCTTCTCCTTGGGAGCGACCTCGGTTGCGGCCTCTTCCCCTTCAGCGGTGGCTGCAGGCTCAGCCTTGGGAGCGCAAGCCACCATCATTCCGCCCATCATGAGGGCGACAAAAAACTTGTTGAATTTCATTTTGTATAAAAATTGATAAAAAATTTCCGTGCGGGAAGACTACAATTCCCAGGCCAGAGCCGACGCGCCGAGTATGGCGGCGTCGGATTCCTTGAGGCTGGAGAACACGATCTTCACCTTGTCTTTCCAAATGCTGAGGACCTTTTCGTTCATGGTCTGCTTCATGGGCTCATAGAGGAACTCCTTCGAGCGGGCCAGGCCGCCGAAGAGCACTATGGCCTCGGGAGCGCTGAACGCTATGAAATCCGCGAAAGCGGTCCCGAGAAGCTTCCCGGTATATTCGAATACGCGGAGTGCCAGTTTGTCACCCTGCTTCGCGGCGTCATAAACATCCTTCGAAGTGATGTCAAGGACATCGCGCAGGGCCGAAGGCTCGTCGCTCATCTCAAGCCATTCGCGAGCCGTACGGGCCACGCCGATGGCGGAGCAATAAGCCTCGAGGCAGCCGCTGCGGCCGCAGTTGCAGTGCCGTCCGTTGTTGCGCACGATGGTCGTGTGGCCGAGTTCGCCGGCGAAGCCGTCATGGCCGTAAACCACCTTCCCGTCGATCACGATGCCGCTGCCGACTCCGGTGCCGAGGGTGATCATGATGAAGTTCTTCATGCCCTTCGCGGCTCCGTAGGTCATCTCGCCGACCGCAGCCGCATTCGCGTCGTTGGTAAGGCTGACAGGGATACCGTCTAGTTCGGACGAGAGCATCTTCGCGAAAGGCACAGCCTTTTTGGCCGCCCATGCGAGGTTCGGTGCGAAAGCCACCTCCCCGGTGTAGTAGTTGCCGTTCGGGGCTCCCACGCCGACGCCGCGGATCTGGCCTTCCTTGCCGGAAGCCTTGATGCATTCCTTGACGGCAGCTCCGAGGGCGGCGATGAACTTCCCGGCATCATCTCCGTAAGTGTCGGAGCGGATAACGGTCTGGGCGAGGACGTCGCCCTTGGCGTCGACGACGCCTATCTTGGAGGTCTGTCCTCCTACGTCGATACCGACTACGAATTCCTTTGCCATGATACTTCTACTCTACGGGGATATCCTTGTTCACGTTCTTACTGCCGGAGAGGGCATAGTAGAGGAGGAACGCCAGGCAGGCCACGATGAGCCAGTAGCTCTGGATGGAACCTACCTTGTCGGCGATGACGTTCTGGACGAAGGGGATGATGCCGCCGCCGCAGACCAGGGTCATGAAGATGCCGGAAGCTGCCGCAGTGTACTTGCCAAGGCCCTCGACGGAGAGGTTGAAGATGGCTCCCCACATGATGGAGGTGCAAAGGCCGCAGAGCACGAGGAATCCGAGGCTCAGGGGAACGGTGCCGCCGAGAAGGGATATCTTCGCGCTTTCGGGGATGAACATCGCGCAGAGGATGAACACGATGGCCGCAGCGGAGGTGCAGGCCAGCATGCTCTTGCTGGAGAACTTGCTGCCGACGGAGGCTCCGACGAGACGGCCGATCAACATGCAGAACCAGTAGGCGCCGATGAAGGTGCCGGTCAGGGCGGGTCCTACCCAGTCGAGCCCGGAGTAATAGACATTGGCGGTGTTGGGGATGCCGACCTCGATGCCGACATAGAAGAAAATGGCTATGGCGCCAAGGACGAAGTGCCTGAAGGAAAGGGCGCTGTGCGGATCCTTCACCTTGTTGCCCGCAAGACGGGCCGCCTTCTCTTCGGCGGTCTCCATGTGCGGCTCGGGGATGTTCGTCAGGGCGATGACCACATAGGCGATGGCGAAGATGGCCATGGCGATGATCATCACGGGAGCAGCCTTCGCCACGGTGGCATCGGCGATGCTTCCGCCGACGAGCCAGCCGACGAACACGGGAGCGAGGGTGGCACCGATGGAGTTGCAGCTGCCGCCCCACTGGATGAGCTGGTTACCCTTGTTTCCGCCGCCGCCGAGTGTGTTCAGCATCGGGTTGACGACGATATTGAGCATGCACATCGAGAAACCGGCCACGAATGCTCCGGCCACATAGACGGCGAAAGACTCGAGATAGCCGCTGAGGAACTGGATGGCGACACCCACAAGGCCGACGATGACGGCGGCCTTCGAGGTGAACTTGTAGCCTTTCCTTTTAAGGATTATGCCGGCGGGGATGCCCATGCAGGCATAGGCTATGAAGTTCGCGAGGGATCCCAGCTGGCTGAGGGCCTTGCTGGCTCCGAACTGGTTGGTCACGATGACGCCCATCGAACCTGCGAGGTTCGTCACGAAGGCAATCATGAAGAACAGGGCGAACATCACCACTATGGCGGGGGTGAAGTTCTTGTTGGCTGCTTTTTGTTCCATTTGATATCAATTATTTGGTTGTTCTAAATAGACGCGAGGTTCTTCTCGTTGACGAGCTGCTTCCCTTCGGGAGTGTAGGCGAACTCGATACGGTCGGCATAGTGCTCCTCGACCTTGCGGCGGACCATCTTCATCGTGGAGTTCAGCATCTGGTTGGCGATGGTGAATTTCTCGTCGCAGATGACGACGGCTGCAGGGAGCCAGCGGTCGGGATAGAGGTCGGCATGGGGGCCGCCGGTCTTGTAGCTGTCGATTTCGGCCTGGATCTTCCGCAGCTTGGCCTCCTTGCCTTCGCGGCTTGCGGGATCGAGACCCTGCTGTTTCGCGTACTCGTCAAGCGCCTCGACGTTGGGGACGATCAGGGCGATGGTGTAAGGGCTCTGGTTGTTGTGAAGAACGGCCGCTTCCACGAACTTGGACACCTCGGGCAGGCTGTCCTCGAAGGCTTCGGGAGAATACTTCTCGCCGTCAGCGGAGATCAGGAGGCTCTTGAACCGTCCGACCACATAGAGGAAGTCGGTGTCGAAGGGGCAGATATAGCCCATGTCGCCGGTGTGGAGCCAGCCGTCCACTACCGTCTTCGCGGTGGCCTCGGGATTCTTCCAGTATCCGGCCATCACGTTTTCGCCGCGGATGACGATCTCGCCCTTCTGGCCGATGGGGACCTCCTTGCCGTTCTCGTCGCAGATGATGCAGTCCATGGGCCTGACGATACGGCCGGAGGATCCGAAGATGGCGTGGCCGGTCGAGTTGGCGCAGATAATCGGGGTGGCCTCGGTCAGGCCGTAACCCTGGAACATCGGCATGCCGACTGCGCAGAAGAAGCGCTGCAGCTCGATGTCGAGAAGGGCTCCGCCTCCGACGAAGAACTTCATGCGGCCGCCGAAGCTTTCGCGCACGGTCTTGAAGAGTATCTTGTCGAAGAGCCATACGAGGGGCTTGCGCCAGAAGGTTCCGCCGGTGCCGCGGTTGTAGTATTCCTTATTGTACTTGATAGCGTTGCTGACGGCGAAGTTGAACAGTTTCTCGACCGTGGGGCCCTTGGCCTTGATGCCGCTCTCGATGTTCTTCTTGAAGTTGCGGGCGAGGGCAGGCACGGAAAGCATGACGTGCGGGCGCACTTCCCTGATGGCCTGGGGGACGTTCTTAAGGGTGGCGAGGGCCGTCTTCCCGATGGGGACGAAGGCGATCGAACCGCCGTAGAACATCATGGTGTACATTCCGGCGACGTGCGCGAAGCAATGGTCCAGAGGGAGAATGATGAGCATCACCTCCCCTTCGCCTATGGTGATCACGGAGTTGCCTTGGGCGACATTGGCCGTGTAGTTGCGGTGCGTCAGCAGGATACCCTTCGGATCGGCGGTGGTGCCGGAGGTGTAGGAAATGTTGGCGTAGTCATCGGGGCCGATGGAAGAATAGCGGGCCACGAACTCGTCCTTCCTTTCGGCGAGGAACTTCCCGCCGAGGTCCATGACTTCGCTCATGCGGATTTCAGGCTCCTGCAGGCCGTCCACGAAAAAGGCCGTATCGTCGAATACGATGACTTTCTTGACGGAAGGGCACTGGGGAAGGATCTCGCGTATCTTGGGAAGGTGGTTGGCGGAAACCAGTATCCACTTCGATTCGGAGTGGTTGATACGGAACACGAGGTCTGCTCCCGCGCCGAGATTGACGGAAAGGGGGACGTCGGTCGCTCCGGCATACATTGCGCCGAGTTCGGCGATTATCCACATCGAACGGCTTTCGGAAAGGAGGGATATCTTGTCGCCCTTCTCAAGGCCGAGGGACATCAGTCCCGCGCCTACCTTGTAGGCCATATCGCGTGTCTGTTCCTGGGTTATTTCTTTCCACTCGCCGTCGACTTTCTCACGGAGATAGACGTGGTCTGCAAACTGGTGGGTGTACTTCTCTACGAAGTCGATGATGGTTGTTCTCTTCTGATCCATGTTTGAAACTTTATTTGAAAAGACCGAACAGCTTGGCGTCGATCATGTCAGTTACTTTTTCGAAATCTTCAGGCTTGTTGCCGAACTTGATGTTGTCGGCATCGATCACGAGCAGGTTGCCCTTGTAGTCCTTTATCCAGGCCTCGTACTTTTCGTTGAGTCCTGTCAGGTAGTCGATCCTGATGCCCTTCTCGTAGTCGCGACCCCGCTTCTGGATCTGGGCGACCAGGTTGGGTATCGAGGAGCGAAGATAAATCATCAGGTCCGGGTTCCCGACCAGGGACATCATCAGGTTGAAGAGGTCCGAATAGTTCTCGAAGTCGCGGGAACTCATCAGGCCCATGTCATGCAGGTTGGGGGCGAAGATGCAGGCATCCTCGTAGATGGTGCGGTCCTGGATGATTATGTCGTCCGTCCTCGCGATATCGACGACATCCTTGAAGCGTTTGTTGAGGAAATAAATCTGGAGGTTGAAAGACCACCTCTCCATGTCCTCATAGAAATCCGCGAGATACGGATTGTAGTCCACGGACTCGAACTTGGGGATCCAGCCGTAATGGGCTGCCAGCATCTTCGTGAGCGTCGTCTTGCCGCTGCCGATGTTACCTGCGATCGCTATATGCATAGTGCCTGGTTGTTGAATTTTGCAAATTTACAATTATTTGGAGAATAAGCCAAAAAGGCGGGCGTCTATCTTGTCGGTGATGAAGGCGAAATCCTCCGGATTGTTCTGAAAGTCCAGATTATCCGCATCCAGGACGAGGACGTTTCCCTTGTAGGACTCGATCCACCTGTCGTAACGCTCGTTCAGCCCGCCGAGATATTCGAGGCTGATCGACTGTTCGTAGTCCCGGCCCCGCTTCTGGATCTGGGCCACCAGGTGCGGGATCGAAGACTTCAGGTAGATCAGAAGGTCCGGAGGGCTCACCAGAGAAGCCATCAGCTCGTACAGCTGCATGTATGTATCGTAATCCCGGTCCGACAGGTTTCCCATCGCGTGGTTGTTCGCGACGAAGATATGGACGCCCTCGTAGAGGGTCCTGTCCTGGATTATGACCTCGTCCGAACGGGAGATTTCCAGCAGGTCGCGGAACCTTTGGGCAAGGAAGTAGGTCTCGAGGTTATACGACCACCTCGCGATGTCCTTGTAATAATCCTCCAGATACGGGTTGTATGTCACGGATTCGTACTGCGGCTTCCAGCCGTAGTGCTCCGCCAGCTTGCGGGTCAGCGTTGTCTTGCCGCTGCCTATGTTTCCTGCTATTCCTATATGCATTACCGGGAACTGAGTGTTGTGGTCAATGTCACTGTCTTGCCGGCCGGGACCGTGCATTCATAGCCGACAATCTTATATGAGGCGAGGCTGGGATCCCAGGTCCTTGCCGTCCATGAAGAAGGCCTCACGCAGCTCTCGACCAGATAGGACGGCTTCACGGAAGCGTCGCTCGAAACGGTCTTGAGGGTCAGCGTCACGCCTCCGGAAGTGAGGCTGATGCCGTCAGCGGACGCGGTCGGGGAAGCCGGAGTGACCATGTGCCAGACAAGCGGGGCGGCGAGGCCGGGCAGCGCTGTGATCTCGTCCACGACGACCAGGTCCCTTCCGCCTACGAGCTTGATGGTCCTCGTCGCCTTCGCGACCTGGCCCTTGAGAGGCGCGCTCATGTCAAGCACGGCCCCCTTCTCGGTGGCGTTGTCGAGCACCTCCGTTATCGTGCAGACTCCGTTCACATAATGGTCCGTGGGATAAGTCTTGGAGACGGAGCCGTCGTTGGCGTTGACCGAAATGGTCGAATGGAACCAGTTGTTCATGCTGGTGATATCCCAGCGCAGCGACTTCTGCGCCATCGACCAGAAGTTGCCTCCCACCGCTCCGAGAGCGTTCTCCATCGTCGCATAGCTGGGCCTCGTCAGGTCCGTGGACCATCTCTTGCCGTGAGCGTCATAAACGAAGGTTCCGGCATCCATGTGGCCGTGGGGCTGGTTGGCGTTGCCGGCCTTTATGCCGAGATAGCGGTCGGTCGCGTCGAACTTCCATCCGGTATGCACCATGGCCACGGGGACCTTGCCGTTGCCGCTCCAGACAGTCCGGCTCGGGTACACGGAGCTGTAATCATCCACATTGAGCGTCCTTACGACCGCAGGGACCAGAGGCAGGTAACGCTCGTCGCTGCCATCGGCGTAATTGCCCTTCGCGTAGAGACGCATCTCGTTGCAGAGGAGGGATTTGTCTTTCAGCTTGCCGGCAAACCACCACATGCCCACCGAAGCGCTCTCCGCATTGGCTCCGCCGTCGGCATATCCGAACGGTCCGCCGGGGCCGGCCATGAACTGCATGTAGCCGGCGGTCTTGAGGAAGCCCTCAACCTCGGACAGGCCCGCATCGGTGCCGAACGCGGTCTCCAGCATCTGGAGTATCAGGGCCTGGAAGCCGGTGCCGTAGCCCCAGTATCCGTACCCTTCGGCGTAGTTGCCGTCGGGGCTGTATATCTTGCCCATGGCCACCTTGTTGGTGGAGTAAGCCTTTTCTATGGTCTGCGCGGCATCGGCCTTGTCCTTCTCGTAAACGGCGAGGGCGGCGGCGAGCATGCCTCCGTTGCAGACTTGGTTCCAGTTGCCGTCGGAATTGTAGAACTTCGAAGCTCCGTACTGGAAGCCGGCCTTGAGCCCGTAATTGATCAGGGCATTCTTGATCGCCACCTTCTCCTCGGTCGGAAGGACATAGTACAGCCAGTCATAGGCCAGGGCCACGCCGAGGCTCATTTCCGCCGTGTCGAGGAAATGGCTGGGATGCCAGTCGCTGAACGCGCAGACATCGCGCAGGATCTTCCGGCAGGCGGTCACGTACTTGGTCTGGCCGGTGACCTGATAGGCGTATGCAAGGAGGGCCAGCTGCCTGAACGCGTTCGTGGACTGGGTCAGCAGGCGCGTCCCGGAAGCATCGAGCGTGTATGTGATGTTGGTCGGGGTAAGGACATACCTGTCCGCCCTCGTGATGATATAGCTCGTGATCTCAGTAAGGAAGCGGTTGGAAGCGCTCTGCTCCGTCACCCTCTTCCTGATGTCGTCGAAGCCTTCCTTGCTGATGAGGACCCTGGGATGGCCCATCGCGACGAGCTTCGAGTAGTCGAACACGCCGGAAGGATCGGCCGAAGTGTCGTCGGGGTTGAGCGTCTGGTCGTCGGGGACCTCTTCTCCTCCGCCTCCGCCGGCCGCCTCATAGACTGCATGGACATTGCGGAGGGCATACCCTGTCTTGTCGGGGAACACGAGGCAGTAAGCCGTATTCGCCGAGGAGAACGGGCAGGAAATGGAGGCCGTGGCGCCCGAGGGGATCGTGACGGTCGAGGACAGCCTTGTCTGCTCGGCTTTCTCCGGAGTGGAAGGATCCTGACAGATAAAGAATTTCGAACCGTTGGCAACGCCCCTGGTCACAACGACCTCGCGCAAGGCCTTGCCGGGTATGGCGGGGAACTTGAAATATGTCATCGGAGAGAAATCGGTACCGCCCGAGTATACGCGGCAGCCGGCCCCGGTGTTGAGGTCGATGTAGTATGAAGCGCCGTCCTTGGGAGCATAATAGAAGATCGCCATGTCACAGTCCTTCAGGACCGCCTTCTGCTCAGTTCCCGAAAGCGCGGAAGCGGCCGTCGCCCCGGACTTCATGCCGGAAGAGAAGGGATTGTAGCCGGCCCCGTCCTTCCAGAAATCGACCTTCAGGCAGCTCGTATAGACCGGAACATCCTCGGAATACACCCTCCAGCCATTCTCGGAGCAGGCCCATGCCTTGAAGACGTAGCGGTCTCCGGTGAGTCCCTGGAGGTTAGCCTTGAACGACTCGGGCGTGCACTCGACGACATGGAGGTCGGACTTGTCGAAGATGTCGTAATACTCGATAGCGCAGCTGGTGCCGGCGGAAGAAACGCCGCCCTTGAACCTGACCTGGGCACTGAAATCTATCTTGCCGGTGCCGAAATTGGCGTTGCCGGCATCGCTTGCCGAGACGGACTCGATCCCGTTGATTATCTCCTCGTCCGTGATCTCGTACGTGACGTTGAACTGGAGCACCTGGCCTCCGGTATGGCCCATCACGAAGCGGACGGGCTCCCCTACGACGGAATCTTCCAGTTTCCACTCGTATAGGGTGGACGAAACAAGGCCGGATTTCACCTCTCCGCCCTTCAGGATGCGCCCCCTGGCATCAGTCACGTATGGTGCTGGCAGGTTTCCGAAAGCGGCGCTTATGGAAACCACGCGTCCCTTCGCCAAGGTCGGGAATTCGAAATAATCCTGGGTGCTGGTGCCATAGAACTGGATTCCGCCCTTGCTATTGAGGTAATACTCGCCGCCGGACCAGTAGACGGGAAATCCGCCTTCCTTCATGTGGAGGAACTTGTTCATCGCGTGGGTGCCGGAAGTGCCTTGCGCCTCGGTGAAGGGCCATGCCGACCCTACTCCGGTGTCTGACGACGCATCCAGGAGCTTCTCCGGAATCTTGAAATGGACGGGAAGCACGAACTTGCCGATTTCGGGAGTCAGCGCTCCGTCCACCTCGCCCAGGTCCACGACCTGCCCGCCTGAAA
The DNA here is from genome assembly GCA_016281435.1 of Bacteroidales bacterium. The sequence goes on along the minus strand of JAEEIQ010000069.1, from coordinate 9,773 downwards.
GGGTCTTCAGCCCGTCAGGGACAGATACCACATCCCCCTGGCGGGTATTGTGTATCCTCATTTCGATACCTTGGTCCCGGACCCCGGCGACAACCGGAATCTGGTACGCGCCGGGCTCGAAAACGGATCCGGAAGCGGGCTTCAGCACCACCTCCGCCGAATCGGCGACGGCACTGATGCCATCCGTGAAACTGAAATGCACGGGACCGGCGAGACCGTTCCCGGAAAGTGCCTTGAGGGAAACGGACGTCACCGTCTTGTTGAGAATGGTAAACTTGACGACCGAGCCGAAAGACTGGAACGCGAAGGATCCGTTCTCCGACACGGCGGCGTAAAGCCCTTCGAACGAATCAGCCTCCGCGGGGGACAAGAGCGCCGGAAGTTCGGCGTGGACACGCCCGTCGGAACTGATGTTGGCCTTCGGGCTCGAAGGATACAGGGCCTTGTATGACTCCGCCGCAAAACTCTTTCCGGTGAACTTCCCTTCCGAGGCAGGGGCCTGGAGGGTGTATGTGTTGTTATACCTGTCGTCGAATACGCTGATGGTCGCGCCTTCAGCCCAGGCGGCATCACCCGGCAGGGAGGCGGTGAAAGTCTGGGAGGCCCTGCCCGCAGGCTTGGTTTCCTCTTTCTTCTCTTCCTCTGCAGGACCTTTCTCGCAAGATACGGCCATGGCCGCAACCATGAGCGCATATGCAAAAATCTTCTTGAAGTTTATCATTTATCCGTTATACCTTATCTTGCGAATTTAGCCAATTATTCCAAGAATTCGTATTTTTGCGTCGAAAAAAAGAAAGGTAAGATGCAAATCCGGCGCTTTGTCTTCAACCATATGGGCGAGAACACCTATCTCGCCTCCGACGCAAAAGGAAATGCCGTCATCGTCGATCCCGGCTGCAACAGCCCGCAGGAGGAAGACCGGCTCCTGGCGGCGATAAACGAAGAAAAACTGACGGTCAGGGGCATACTCGTGACCCACGGCCACTTCGACCACATATGCGGAGCCAGGTCCTTGCAGGACCGCTTCGGGGCGGCAATCTACATGGGAGAGAACGATCTGCCGATACTGCAGTACGGAGGAGAGATGGGCGCCGTCTACGGATTCGAGGCTCCCGACACGGGATTCAGCGTGACGCCCGTCCGGGACGGCGGCATCCTTGAATTCGGCGACATGCGTTTCCGCGTGATCGAGACCCCGGGGCATTCCCCGGGAGGCGTCTGTTACCTCGAAGAGAACGAGAAGGAACTTTTCAGCGGGGACACCTTGTTCCGCGGCACGATAGGGCGCACGGACCTGCCGCTCGCCAGCTACGACAAGCTCATAGTCTCGATCATGGACAAACTGATGGGACTGGACGGCGACGTCCGCATCCTGCCCGGACACGGAGGAGACTCCACGATAGCGCAGGAACGCACCGGGAACCCTTTCCTGGAGCCCTGGGGCGAAGCGGAAGACGTGGACTAAAGGGTCTGCCCCCCGATAAACTCCCTCATGATGGAAGTGGGCGGAATCGCAGCGATCTCCGCCGGCTTGAGCACGGTGACCTTCTGCAAGAAATCCAGCAGGACCTTCGCCTTGGGATAGGCCGGGGACGACTCTGAAATCCCGCACAGGAGCGGCTCCGCATAGTATTTCAGCAAAGGAACGTCGTACAGGGTCGAAGAATTGAACACTACGTGCGCATTCTCTTCGAAGGGGAAAATGTTGACCTTCTCCCCGCGGCGCACGCTTGGCCAGCGCAGGATGTTGTCTTCGGGCGAAATGCCCCTGACGCGGTTGTCGCGGACTATGCGGCGCAAAAGCCTCTTGTCTGTCGTGGAACCGTGGTCCTTCTCTCCTCCGGGAAGGGCAGAAAGGGCGGAAATGTAGATCCGGAATATCTTGGACTGGTCGATGGACGGGGTCAGGGCCGGGTTAAGTGCGTGGATACCCTCCATGAACAGGATGTCCTTGTCCTCGAGCCTGAGGGTCCTCGAAGGATCGAACTCGGGACGGCCCTCCTTGAAGTTGAAGCGGGGCACGATTATCTCCCTCCCGGCCAGCAGGTCGCTGAGGTTCTCGTTCAGGCGCTTGACGTCCATGGCCCCGAGGCATTCGAAGTCATACTCCCCGTTCTCGTCCTTCGGCGTATGATCCCTGTCCACGAAGTAGTTGTCCAGTTCGATGACCTTCGGATTGAGGCCGAGCACACGGCATTGCTGCGCGATACGCAGGGAGCTCGAAGTCTTGCCGCTGGAGGACGGTCCGGACATCATCACGATGCGCGCCTTGTTCCGGTTCCAGTAAATCTGGTTCGCGGCTTCAGCATACTTGCGTTCCTGACGGGCTTCACACAGGTTGATAAGTTCCACGCCCTTGCCGGCGGCCAGGGTGTCGTTCAGGATGGAGAGATTCGTGATCCCGATGGCAGAGCACCAGTCGGCATATTCCCGCCTGGCAGCTTCTATTTTTGTAATCTGTTCTGACATATCTTATAAAACATCTTTCAGGTATGGTCCCGTCACTGAAGCGGGATCGGAAGCCAGCTGCTCCGGGGTTCCCTGCGCGACTATCCTTCCCCCTTCGCGTCCCCCGGAAGGGCCCATGTCCAGTATCCAGTCGACACTCTTCAGGATATCCAGGTTGTGCTCGATGATGACCACGGTATTGCCCTGGTCGACGAGCTTCTGCAGCACGGAGAGCAGGACCTTGATATCTTCGAAATGGAGGCCCGTCGTGGGCTCGTCGAGAAGGTACAGGGTGTTGCCCGTGGCCTTGCGGAAAAGCTCCGCCGCCAGTTTCATCCTCTGGCTCTCCCCGCCGGAAAGGGTCACGGCCGACTGGCCGAGATGCACGTAGCCGAGGCCCACGTCGCACATGGCCTTGAGCTTGGGGAATATCTTGGGGTTGGATTTGAAGAACTCGCAGGCCTCCGAAACAGGCATCTCGAGGACGTCGTTTATGTTCTTGCCCTTGTATTTTACTTCCAGCGTATCCTCCTTGTAGCGTCGTCCCCGGCAGGTTTCGCAGGGCACGTTGACCGAAGGCAGGAAATTCATCTCAATGACCTTGATCCCGGCTCCCTTGCAGTCCTCGCAGCGCCCTCCGGCCACGTTGAACGAGAAACGGCCGGCCTTGAAGCCGCGGACCTTCGCGTCGGGAGTGCTCTCGAACAGGGCCCGGATGTCGTTGAACACTCCGGTGAAAGTGGCCGGGTTCGAACGCGGGGTGCGCCCTATAGGGCTCTGGTCCACCTCGATGACCTTGTCTATGTTGTCCGCCCCGACTATCTCCCGGTAGGGAAGCGGCTTCTCGCGGGTGCGGTAGAAGCGGCTTTTCAATATGGGCATCAGGGTCTCGTTGATGAGGCTCGACTTGCCGGAGCCGCTGACGCCGCTGACGCCGACAAAGCAGCCGAGCGGGATGTCCACGTCCAGGTCCTTGAGGTTGTTCCCGCAGGCGCCGCGCAACCCCAGGCTCAGGCCGTTTCCCTTGCGGCGCTGCGCCGGGACGGGGATTTCCGACTTCCCACGAAGGTAGTCAGCGGTCACGGACACTCCCGCCGCCGGAAGCTCCCCGGCAGGGCCCGACCAGCAGATACGGCCCCCCTCTTCCCCCGCTCCGGGGCCCACGTCCACGATCCAGTCGGCGGAGACCATGGTCTCCCAGTCGTGCTCGACCACTATGACGGTATTGCCCTCGTCCCGGAGTTTCTTCAAGGATGCGATCAGCTTGCGGTTGTCCTTTTGGTGAAGGCCTATGGAGGGCTCGTCAAGGACATAGATGACGTTGACGAGCTTGGATCCTATCTGGGTGGCTAGCCGGATGCGCTGGCTCTCCCCTCCGGAAAGCGACCCGGTCGCCCTGTCGAGGGTGAGGTACTCGAGTCCCACATCCAGTAGGAACTGGACCCTGTCGTCAAGTTCTTTCAGGATGTCCCTCGCGATGGCGGCCTGCCTCGACGAAAACTTTCCGGGAAGGGTTTCGAGCCACTTCTTCAGGTCCGAGATTTCCATCGCGCAGACCTGCGAAATGGTCTTGCCGTCGATACGGAAGCACTCTGTCTCCGCATTCAGGCGCGTCCCGTGGCACACCGGGCACACCACCTTGTCTTCTATGTCTTCCACGACTCCCGGCCAGCTGACGAGTTCCGAAAGGTTCCCCTCCCCGACTCGGAAGAGGTCTTCCGATCCGAAGACAAGAAGGCTCACGGCCTCGTCCGGGATGGCCGCAATCGGGTCATAGAGCGAGAAGTCGAACTTCCGGGCCATGGCGCGCAGGACTTCGAACTTGCGGTTCTCACGCACCTTTCCGAGCGGAACGATGCCGCCCGCGGCCACCGACAGGCTGCGGTCCGGGATGATCGTATCCATGTTCACGTCCACTATCGTCCCCAGGCCCTTGCAGTGCGGGCAATATCCTTCAGGAGAGTTGAAGGAGAAGGAATGCGGGGCGGGTTCCTTGAGCGAGATCCCGCTTTCCGGGTCCACCAGATGCTTGGAGTAATGGTTCAGGCTGCCGCTCTCCATGTCCAGGACGGCCACCGAGCCGCGGCCTGCGGACAAGGCCGTGGCCACGGAACTGCGTATGCGCTGCTGGTCGTTGTCGGAGGGCTTGAGCTTGTCCACGACAAGTTCTATGAAATGCGGCTTGTAGCGGTCCACGGACTCGATTTCGGCGAGCTGCTGCAGGTCTCCGTCCACCCGCACTTCGGTGTACCCGCGCCGGCGCAGCTGGTCGAAGAGCTCCCGGTAGTGACCCTTGCGGCCCCGCACCAGAGGGGCCAGCAGCAGGCACTTGCGGCCGTGGTACGTCTCCATTATGAGGTCCACGATCATCGCGTCCGTGTAGCGGACCATCTCCTTCCCCGTCACGGGCGAGTATGCCGTCGATGCGCGGGCATACAGCAGGCGCAGGAAATCGGATATCTCGGTGATGGTCCCGACCGTCGAGCGGGGATTGTTGCCGGTGGTCTTCTGCTCTATCGCGATAATTGGGCTCAGGCCGTCTATGCTCTCGACCTCTGGTTTTTCAAGTATGCCCATGAAGCGCTTGGCATACGGGGACAGGGTGTTCATGTAGCGCCGCTGTCCTTCGGCATAGATCGTGTCGAAGGCGAGCGACGATTTGCCGCTCCCGCTCAGGCCCGTGATGACGACGAATTTCCTCCTCGGGATGTCCACGTCGACGTTCCTGAGGTTATGGGCCCTCGCTCCCCTGATCTCTATGTTGCCTTTTCCGGGCATAGGAAGGCAAATTTACAAAATTATATCGTAAATTTGAGGCCAGTAGTCGAATTCTGATATGTGGTTCTGGCTGGCTTTCGCTTCCTCCGTCCTTCTCGGCCTGTATGACGTGGCCAAGAAGCAGGCCCTCCGCAAGAACGACATCTGGTTCGTGCTTTTCGGAGCGACGGTCCTTACCGTCCTGTTCCTGTGCCCCTTCCTCGGCAAGGGCACGCCGGGTCAGCACCTGCGCCTTGCGCTGAAAGCCGTCCTGGTAACGACCTCGTGGGTCTCCGGCATGATTGCCCTGAAGCTCCTTCCGATAACGGTGGTCAGCCCGCTGAAGGCTACCCGCCCCCTTTTCGTGATCCTGTTTTCCATAGTCCTTTTCGGGGAGCGGATGAACCCCTGGCAATGGGCCGGGACGGCCGTCATGCTTGCCGCAATATGGCTCCTGAGCGTCTCCGGCCAGAAGGAAGGGATACGCTTCTTCAGGAACAAGGGCATCTGGGCGATGGGAGTGTCGATCCTTTCCGGCGTTGCCAGCGCCCTGTACGACAAGCACATAATGAGCAACCTGGGGATGGAGCCCCTTTTCGTCCAGAGCTGGGCCAATTTCTATATCGCGGTGATACTCGGGATAATCATCCTTGTGCGCCTCGCCGCCGGGAAGGAAGACGTCAGTTTCCGCTGGGACTGGACCATAGTCCTGATTGCCGTGCTGATCACGGCGGCCGACGCCTGTTATTTCTTCGCCCTCGGGCAGGAAGGGTCCCTGCTGTCCGTCATCTCGATGGTGCGGCGCTGCTCGGTCGTCGTGACTTTCGTGATTGGCGCCGTCCTCTTCAAGGAGCGCAACCTCCGCGGAAAGGCCGTGAGCCTTCTTCTGATGCTGGCGGGAATGTTCCTGTTGTTTTCCGGAACCGTTTAAAAAAAACAAGATATGCGTAAACTATTAACCACTGCACTGCTCATATTCATGAGCCTTTCGCTCTTCGGACAGAAGACTCCGATGAGCTACACCGAAGCGACCGATCTGACCATCGTCGGAAAGGTCTTCCCGGACACTCCGAATCCCTACCAGAGGATGGACTTCACGAAATACGGGGGCTGGGATCCCAAGGATATCAACCTTCTCGAGATGTCTTCCGGAATCATCGTTTCGTTCAAGACCAACTCCCCGACCATCTACGTCAAGACCGTATTCAAGGAGATCAACGGCACGAACGCATCCGGGTTCGCCGCCCGCGGATATGACCTTTACATAAAGAAGGACGGGATGTGGCTCTGGGCAGGATGCTGCGCCTACGGGCCCGATATCAACAAGGAGAACGGACATACCCGCATGCTGGTCGAGAACATGGATGACACCATGAAGGAATGCATCGTCTACCTTCCCACCTACAGCAAGGAAGAGTCCGTCAAGATCGGCGTGGCCAAGGGCTCCGTCATCGAGAAGGGTGACGTTCCTTTCCGCCACAGGATATGCCTCCACGGCTCCAGTTTCATGCACGGAGCCAGCACCGGACGTGCCGGCCAGACCGTTCCCGGTTACCTCACCCGCATGACCGGGATGCAGTTCTGCTCCCTCGGCGTCAGCGGTGACTGCCGCATGCAGCCCCAGTTTGCGAACGCCCTGAAGGACGCCGACGTGGACGCATTCGTCTTCGACGCCTTCTCCAACGGTTCCGCCGCGTCCGTCGAGAAAGCCCTCTTCCCCTTCATCGAGACCATCCAGGCCGCCAAGCCCGGCGTCCCCCTCATCTTCATGCGCACTATCTGGCGCGAGCGCCGCAACTTCAACCAGACCGTGGACGCCACCGAGCAGGCGAAGTACGAGATGGCCGAAAAGCTCATGAAGGAAGCCGTCAAGAAGTATAAGGACGTCTATTATGTCACGGCGACCAACGCCACTTCCGACCTGCACGACACGACCCTCGACGGCACCCACCCCGGCGACTGGGGCTACTACCTCTGGGCCGAGTCCGTCTGCAAGCCCATCTGCAAGATCCTGAAGAAGTACGGGATAAAGTAATCCCCCAATCCGCTTGTAGAATGACTCTTCCGAAACACCTGCTGCTGCCCCTGCTGGCATGCCTGTCAGTATGCGCAAGCGCCTATGTTCCCCGCAAGGCGAACTTCCCCGACATCCCGGGTTACGTCACCCTCAAAGGCGACTTCCACCTCCACACTGCATTCTCGGACGGCAATGTCTGGCCTACTACCAGGGTCCATGAGGCCCTCTACGACGACCTGGACATCATATCGATGACGGACCATATCCACCACCGCCCGCTGAAGTACGTGGCCTCCGGCGACCTGCCCGAAACCACCGACCAGAACTCCCCCTACAACCTGGCGAAGGAAACGGCCAGGCACTCAGGCATCATCCTGATCCACGGAGGCGAGGTCAGCTGCGGCAATTCCCACGTGTCGGGGCATTTCAACGCCCATTTCCTCAACGACGGCAAGGTGCTGGCCGCCTGCATCGACTCCACGATGAGGGACTGCAAAAAGAAGAAGATGGGCTCGGACGAAAGCACCGAACTGTCCCTGCTGTATTCGCTCAGGATGGCGAAGGCGCAGGGAGCGTTCATAGTCTGGTGCCACCCGCATTGGGAACGCCAGTCCGTGAACCGCTGCCCCTGGGGCCATATCCAGGACGTCCTCTACAAGGAAGGCCTGATGGACGGCATCGAAATAGTGAACTACAGCGTCTCCGAGTACGTCTGCAAGGAAGCCCTCCACTGGGCAATCGAGAGGAACCTCGCCGTCATGAGCGGCACCGACGCGCATTCCCCCATGGAGATGGTAGTCGATTATGAATCCGGAGACAGGAGGGCCATGACCCTGGTCATAGCCAAGGAGCGCACCGAGAAGGGTGTGCGTGAAGCCCTCGAAGCCCACAGGACCCTCGTCTGCACCGACCACTTCCTCTACGGCCGCGAGGAGCTGCTGCGCCAGATGTTCGACGCCACCCTCGAGGTCCTTTCGGTCTCTGCAAAACCGGACGGAGTAAGCATCAGGGTGAGGAACAACGCCTGCATCCCCGTGGAGCTCGAAAAGGCTCCGGGAGGAGAAGCGTACATCTGTAAAAGGCACTTCCGCATCAATCCGGGCGAGGTTTACTCCCTTTCCGTCAAGCCCGCAGAAGCTAAGACATTCTCCGGGAACCAGGTCGAGATAAATTACCTGGTGAACAACTTCCAGTGCGACGCCGACACCCCCCTGAAAGTCAACTACAAATACGAGATCAATCACTAAGTCTCCACGACAAAGAATCAGCCAAGATTTGCAGGAAACCACCAACTTGGTTATTTTTGCCAACCAGAAACTTTACGTATCACAGACTGACAACTACAAACTGTATGAAAAAACTGTTTTCCCTTCCGCTTTTTGCGGCTATGCTCATGACAGTGGCCGTATCCTGCAACAAGAATGAATTCGATTTCAGTTATAGCCACCATATTGATTTTAATTCGGCAGGTTATTACAATTATTTTGACAAGTATTACGAATTCGTTTTTACCTCTGATAAGCTGGATCTCTCTTCCCCGGTTTTATCGGAGCCGGATGGCGGTTGGATTGAAGTCTCGTTCCCGATTGAATGTATGGGCAAAAAGACGCCGCTTAGTGAGAAGTTGAACGATTTCGATGATCCATTCTATATATTCGACAACAGATATTCTTACTATTACGGTAGTGACTTTAAATCCGGTTACATCTATGCGGACCTGGACGAGAGCAAACACAAAATCAAGTTTGAGGTTGATGGCATCACTTCCGGAGGCTATCACCTTAAGGTTCACTACCAGGGTCCCATTTCCAAATCAGAAGAGTATATTTACTCTTGGTAACAAGGTCCGGGAGAAATAATCAGGATTCCAGCGGGGAGCCGGCTCTGTAAGCCCATCTGCAAGATCCTGAAGAAGTACGGGATAAAGTAATCCCGCTTCCGGCCGCCGCAGCGAAAGCTTTGGCGTTCAAAAAAAAGAGGCCGACCCTTTAGTCGACCTCTTTCTTTTATCCTGGAACCGCGGGTTTAGCGGATCTTCTTGTAGCCGTAGCGGGCGTCTTCGCCGAGTTCGATCTCGATCTTCATCAGGCGGTTGTACTTCGCGATACGGTCGGTGCGGCTGAGGGAACCTGTCTTGATCTGGCCGCTGTTGGTAGCGACGGCGATGTCGGCGATGGTGGTGTCCTCGGTCTCTCCGGAGCGGTGCGAGGTGACAGTGGTGTAGCCGTTGCGGTGAGCCATCTCGATGGCGTCAAGGGTCTCGGTGAGGGACCCGATCTGGTTTACCTTGATAAGGATCGAGTTGCCGGCACCCATCTCGATACCCTTCTGGAGGTACTTGACGTTCGTCACGAACAGGTCGTCGCCGACGAGCTGGCACTTGCCGCCGATCGCCTTGGTGAGAGCCACCCAGCCGTCCCAATCGCCTTCGGCCATGCCGTCTTCGATGGAATCGATCGGGTACTTCGCGACGAGTCCCTCAAGGTACTTGACCTGTTCGGCGGAGGTACGCTTGGCGCCTTTCTTGCCTTCCTTCCAGGTGTAGTCGTAC
>JAEEIQ010000068.1 GCA_016281435.1 Bacteroidales bacterium | reverse complement strand
TAGGTCTGCGGGATAAGGCAGGCGTAGTAGTCCCCTTGGGCGAATGAAGATCCGGAAGACGGAAGCATGGTTACGGTCTCGACGCCTTTACTCGCGGAAATCGCGACGTCAGACCCGCTCAGGTCTGCATTGACATAACCCGCAACGGCTTCTCCTCCGGGGGCGAAAACCGTGATTTTCGCCACGTTATCTCCGGAAACATTCACCTTCAGCAGGGAAGTCACGTTCTTCATCTCGGAGATCTCGTAAACACCTCCGTTATCCGTGACTTTGCCGACCGAGGCGTTCGCTCCGGGCGCGAAGGAGTCCGTTCCGTCAAAAACCTGGACGGGATTGATCCACGTGGTGACGATGCCTTCCGCAGTAGCGGAGACCTTCGAAAGCGGTGCGGAAGTATTGGTCGCATAAACCGGAACAAGACCTGACTTCCATTCGGTGGAGCTGAATTCGGCTGTCGCGGCATCATCGGTAAGTGAATTAACGAACTCCACCCCTTCGATGCCGTTTCCGTCATTCTTTCCGAAAACGAAGAGCTTGTCCGATGGGGTCCAATAAACGCTGGATCCGTTCAGCACCGTTCTTGTGGTATTCTCGACGGACGCCGTTATCTTGCATGTAGTGAGCTCCCCGGCGGGAACTATGACGGGATTCTTTTCGCAGGAAACCGCGAGGAGCGCGAGAGCGGTCGCGCCTGAAATCAAATACTTCTTCATAGCTCTACTCAAATGAAAGTTGTTCGTCAGAAGAGAAATCCTCATTGGAGAGGTCGTTGAAATTGCTTCCGCTTAGTAGCGGCTGCTTGAGTTCGATGACCCAGATCGTCAGCTGGGGTGAGCAATAATTTGTATTCATGTCATCACTTGGTTAGTGCCGCAAATATAAAAAAAATAATACCACACTACACCACAGTTAAGGATGTTTTTTTGTGTATCTTTGCAAAAAATGCACTCGGACGTAATAAAGATCAACAAATCACTGGCAGAGCCGGTGTACCATCAGATAGTGTCAACCGTGGAATCAGCTATCCGATGCGGACGCCTCAAACCGGGGGAGATGCTGCCCTCGATGAATGCGCTTGCCGCTGCCGAGGGATTGTCCCGGGAGACAGTCAAGAAAGCATACGGAATACTTACGGATGTCGGTGTGATCAAGCCCCATCACGGCAAGGGATTCTACGTTGCCGACAACAGTCTTGACGCGAAACCGTCCGTTCTGCTCATATTCGACACACTGAGCATCTACAAGCAAACGCTGTTCAACGCCTTGATCGGCAGATTGGGAACTTCCGCAGATACCACGATCCTGACCCACGGCCAGAGTCTGGATATATTCAATTATTATCTGGACCAGAATCTCGACAAATACGATTACTACGTCGTTACGCCCCATTTCCCCCGGGACGGGAAGTCTATTGAGAGGGCGGAGAAATTGATTAAGCGCATCCCGAACCGCAAGTTGATAATGGCGGACTATTGGCTGGAGACGGTTCCCGGCAATTACGGAGCGGTCTATCAGTCGTTCGACCAGGATGCCTACGGGTGCTTCACCAGGGAGTCCGCCGCTTTCGACCGGGTTTCACGACTTCTTGTGATTACTCTTCCGAACAGCCTTTACGGCAGTCTGATACATGTACCGATCCGCCGTTTTGCGAGCGAAAACGGCATTCCCGTGGAATTCCTCGAAAGCGTACCCTGCGATCTCCGGAGTGGAGACGCATTCATCCTCCTGAACAGCCAGCTTGAGTCCGACCTCGCCGTCCTGGCCAAGCAGGCTTCCCGGCTTGGAATGACCGTAGGCCGCGACATCTTTGTAATATCCTACAACGAGTTTCCCCTTAATGAAGTCGTCCTTGGAGGGCTTACCACCATCTCGACGGATTTCGCCTTCATGGGCAGGGCCGTTGCAGAAATGATCCTTGACCGGAAGATGGGAAAGGTCCATTGTCCTTTCAGGATGACCAGGCGAAGCACATTCTGAGTTTCAGCCCCGCTATTTCACCCTGTATGGGGCGTCGTCGTAAAGGAGGAAGCGTTTCGCTTTCCTTATATATTTCTGTTCCTCGAGCTTTATGTGCTCCTCGACTATATCGAATGTTATCCCGCCCTTGAGGTATTCTTCCGCCACGGGGTCGGCCAGCTTGCCGAAGAATGCTTCCGTGAACTCGAAGTCCGAATAGCGGTCGGACAGATGGCGCATGAGCCGCAGGGTGTGTAGCAGGGAATGATATTCGGCCCCGGGCTGCAGCATGATATGGAATCCGTTGCAGATTTCGCCCGCGTAGCGTCCCGCGGACGGGGTGAAGGTGCACGGCCGAAGGAGCACGCCTTCCGGAGCGGGCAGGTTTAGAGCGATGTCCGCCTTGAGGAACGGGGCGCCGATGTATTCGTAGGGGCGGGGAGTGCCTATGCCGGGGGTGACGGTGGTGCAGTTCCAGAGGCCCCCGCCGCTGTACATCAGGGGAGTGAACATCCCGGGGATGTCCGTAGCCGGGGCTATTGTCCAGGGCATCAACTGCTTGTTCGAGTCCGTCGCAAGGGCCGAAATTACGTGCAGGGGGAAGGTCGCACCGATTTCATGGTAGTACAGGGAGCAGACTTCCCCGAGGGTGAGTCCGTGCCTGTGGGCCACTTTCGGGGTCCAGAGTTCCGGCTCCGGCACGGGCATGGAGCCTTCCACGACCCTTCCGGCCGGATTCAGGTGATCCACAATATATATGGACGGACCTTCGTCCATGCGGGAGCGGAACAGAAGCAGCCGGCAGACGTCGCGGGTATAGTTGAAGTAGCGGCTGCCGACGTCCTGTATCTCGACGACAACGGCGCTGAGGTCCTCAAGGTCGGCCTGGGAGAAGTCGATATGGCTTGTGCCTGGGGTGAGTTCCGCCGTGCCCGGGCTGAAAATGCGGGCGAGGTTGCCCCTTTCCCTGAAGAGCGCATGCATGTAGCGGCCCCTTCTGGTGTCCCAGCAGTTCTGGGTGCAGAAACAGCCGACATGGCCTTCCGTGAGAGCCTTGTCCAGCTGGTCTTCGAGGGGCGTTGTCCTGAAAGAGAACATTATTTCCCGGCTATGATTCCTTCTGCGATGGCCTTGATCCCGGAAGCGAGCTCCGACGCTTCGGCTTCAGTGGGAGCTTCGGCGTAGATGCGGATGATGGGCTCGGTGTTCGAGCGGCGCAGGTGGACCCACTTCCGCTCGGCCTCGAAGTCTATCTTGACTCCGTC
>JAEEIQ010000067.1 GCA_016281435.1 Bacteroidales bacterium | reverse complement strand
CTTAGTATATGGCTGAAGGCAGAGTATTGACACACAAGATTCTAATGATTCTGCTATTTTGCTCCGGCACCTTTGCCTTAAGAGCACAAGAGAAGAATTATGAGTCACATTGGTATTGGAGAGCAGGTGTCACGGCCAGCATCAATACTTATATGCAAGCTAGGTATGGAGGAGAAGGGCCAACATATGATGTTTCCCTGTCAGAAAGATATGGAAAATATCATGGACCAGTTTATGGTATCCCTCCTTTGTCTTTCGATGCCGGATATCGACTTTTCAAGTTTCTGGATCTAACAGCCGGAATAAGTTGGATTCCAATGTGGGGGAAAGTATATGATACATTCGATGCTCCTGAAGGAAATACTGTTTTTGCAAACAGTTTTATTCTCATCCCCTCCATTAAACTTAATTATTACAATACAAACAGGGATACGATATATTCGTCTGTCGGTTTTGGATTAGGTATCCACTTTAACAGAAGTGATTCAAATCTTGTTGGAATCGATCATTGGGGATATCATAACGACTATATTTTGGATAAGGGTAACAGCTGCATTTCAAAGCAATTGGAAGTAGTCCTGCTGGGTATCAATTACGGATCCTTTTTCTGGGAAGGCGGATTCGGTTCCAAATTTTGGGGATACGGCAGCCGTTTCGGAGTACAATTCAACTTTTGATCATTGTGTATGAAAAAGATACTTTTGTCATTTCTTGCAGTATCCCTGCTGTTCTCCTGTGAGATTCAGCGAGCAAATGGCCCTAAAGTTTCTGAAAAATCGCTAATTGATGAATTGGGAACGCTCGGGATGTTTGGGACTGTTGAACCGATGCGTGCTTTGTCTATTATTCTGGCCGGGACTTCCGAGGAGAAAAATGATATCGGCACATTTTCTCATCCTTCCTCCAATACTTGGAATTTCATCGGCCAATGGTGGGAAGGCGGTTCCGACCATATGTGGTTGGTGACAGCGTCGTTCCCTATTCACTTTGACAAAGCAGCCGACGATTCTTGGACTATTTCTTACGAAGGAGATGGAATGGAGTATTCATATTATGAAAGAATGTCTTTCAAGACAACGGCAATTCCAAATATAGATGGATGGCATATAGTAACAATGGGGGCCATTCTGGATAAAGACGGATATGAAATGTCTTTTGGAACGACCGGAGTTACACTCTCTACCAAGATTACCGAGAAGGAGTATTGGACTGACTGGGATTTCTCCCTTTCTGACGGAAAATTATATATGATTATCACTAAAGATAGCGAGGTCATAGACTCTGTCTCAATTACCTGTACCGGCAACTGGAATTCCACAAGGCTTGATGCTGATTACCTGCACTTCTCCACAGCCCGCTTTTGGCAAACAGTTCCTGGAAAATGAAACGAAAAAAAGCCAGGCTTTTGCAGCCTGGCTTTTCGTGTAGCTCCTAGTGGAATCGAACCACTATTTAAGGTTTAGGAAACCTCCGTTCTATCCGTTGAACTAAGGAGCCGTACCTGTCAAAAAAAGAGCCGCTTATTCGGCGCTCTTTTCAATGATCTGGCGGCCACGGTAGTATCCGCACTCGGGGCATACCCGGTGGTAGATGACTGTTGCTCCGCAGTTGGGGCAAGTGGCGAGCGTCGGGACGGCGGCGTGGTCATGGGTACGCCTCTTATCCCTTCTCTGCTTGGAGAGTTTGTGTTTAGGATGTGCCATAGTAATCTATATTTTAATTTATTTGCTCAAATACTTAACCGTCTCCGAGTCACATTCCCCGTCCGGATGGACCTTCACGATGGGGAGCGAAAGGCAGACCTCGTCGTAAATGTCCTGGTTCAGATCAAAGGTCCCTTCCACTTCGAACGCCAGGTCCACGGGAAGGATCAACTCTCCGAGGCATCTGTCGCAAAGCACCTTCACAGTGCCTTCCACCCTGCATTCTCCCTCGATCTCGAAATCCGAATTCGCGACACTGACCTCGATATCGAGGTCGGCATCCCGGATTTCGGAATTTCCGAACGACTCAAAGAACTCCCTGTCGGCATGCCAGTGAAACTCGTTCACTCCATCCTTCAGGCCTTTTACCGGTATGATAAAGGGTTGCAAAGGTAAGAATTTTTTTTCTATTAACAATCTTCGTTGTCGCTATTTCTTTTGCGGGCGAGGGGATCGAGCAAAATCTTGCGTATGCGCATATGGTGCGGGGTAACCTCCACAAGCTCGTCATCCTGTATGTATTCAAGCGCCTCCTCGAGGGAGAACTTGATCGCGGGCGGGAGGATGATCTTCTCGTCGGAACCGGCAGCACGCACGTTGGTAAGCTTCTTTGCCTTGCAGATATTGATGTTCAGGTCCCTCTCACGGGTATGCTCTCCGACTACCTGGCCGGCATAGATCTCTTCACCCGGCTCCACGAAGAAACGGCCGCGGTCCAGGAGCTTGTTCATGGAATAGGCGATGGCCTGGCCGGTTTCAAGCGAGACGAGGGATCCGTTGTTGCGGCCTTCGATCTCCCCCTTGAAGGGCTGATACTCCTTGAAACGATGGGCTACGACGGCTTCGCCCTGGGTAGCGGTCAGCAGGTTGCTGCGGAGGCCGATCAGGCCCCTGGTCGGAATCTCGAACTCGAGCATGGTCCTGTCCGTACGGGGCTCCATGCGGATAAGGGCGCCTTTCCTGCGGGTGGCTATCTCGATGGCGGCTCCGACGAAGTTCTCGGGGACCTCGATCGAAAGCTCTTCGATAGGCTCGCAGCGCTGGCCGTTGATGGTCTTGTCAAGGACCTTGGGCTGGCCGACCTGGAGCTCGAACCCTTCGCGGCGCATGGTCTCGATCAGGACCGAGAGATGCAGCACGCCCCTTCCGTAAACGACGAACGAATCAGCCGAGAGGCCGGGCTTGACGCGGAGGGCAAGGTTCTTTTCGAGTTCCTTGTCGAGGCGGTCCTTTATGTGGCGGGACGTGACGAACTTGCCGTCCTTGCCGAAGAAAGGCGAGTTGTTGATGAGGAACATCATGCTCATCGTGGGCTCGTCAATGGCGATGGGCGGCAGGGCCTCGGGATTCTCCGCATCGGCGATCGTGTCTCCGATCTCGAAGCCGTCCACGCCGACGACGGCGCAGATGTCACCGCACTGCACGCTGTCGACATTGGTCTTGCCGAGGCCTTCGAAAGCCATCAACTGCTTGACCTTGCTCTTCTGGACTATGTCGTAGCGCTTGCAAAGGCTCACGGTCTGGCCGGAGACAAGGCTTCCGCGGGTGACCTTCCCGACGGCGATGCGGCCGACGTAAGGGGAATATTCAAGCGAGGAAATCAGCATCTGGGGAGTGCCTTCCACGACGGCCGGTGCCGGAATCTCTTCAAGGATGGTATCGAGGAGCGGAGTGATGTCGCCGGTCGGCTGGCGCCAGTCGAGGGACATCCAACCCTGCTTCGCGGAGCCGAAGACGGTCTTGAAGTCAAGCTGTTCTTCGGTGGCGTCCAGGTTGAACATCAGGTCGAAAACCTCTTCCTGGACTTCGTCGGGACGGCAGTTGGGCTTGTCCACCTTGTTGATCACGACTATGGGTTTCTTGCCCATCTGGAGCGCCTTCTGCAGCACGAAGCGGGTCTGCGGCATGCAGCCCTCGAAAGCATCCACGAGCAGGAGTACGCCGTCGGCCATGTTCAACACGCGCTCGACCTCACCCCCGAAATCGCTGTGGCCCGGGGTGTCGATGATGTTGATCTTGACTCCCTTGTAGGTCACGGAGACATTCTTGGCAAGGATGGTGATCCCGCGCTCCCGCTCGAGATCGTTGTTGTCAAGGATGAGCTGGCCCAGGTTCTCGGGCTGGCGGACGAGATTCGCCTGGTAGATCATACGATCCACCATCGTGGTCTTGCCGTGGTCCACATGGGCTATCAGCGCTATGTTTCTGATTTCCATATCTTTCTTCTACTAACTAATCCGCAAAAATACGTATTCTCGACGTAAATGCAA
The DNA here is from genome assembly GCA_016281435.1 of Bacteroidales bacterium. The sequence goes on along the minus strand of JAEEIQ010000067.1, from coordinate 78,057 downwards.
AGCCGGCGACCTTACGGCAACCGGCTTTGTGCGCGAGATGAGACTCGAACTCACACAGGTTTTACCCCACTAGCTCCTGAAACTAGCGCGTCTACCATTTCGCCACCCGCGCAAAGTGGACTGCAAATATAAGTATTTTTTAGAAAATATATGTAACGGAGAGCAACAAATCGTTAGGCAGCAGGAAAAAGCCGCTGCCCGAGTCCACTATACGGCCGCATCTCGGACAGGCGTAGGTCACTGTCCTGCCGTAGCCCGCCCAGCCGCCAAGGCCTATGTCGAGGTTGAAATGCGGGCTCAGCATCCAGGCATATCCGGCCCCGAGGCCCCCGCCGAAGCGGTCCCCCTCCTCGGTCAGGGGCGAACGCAGGCCGCCGGTGTTGAACTCCTGATACTGCCATTTCGCAGACAGCCACCAGCCGGACCACACGTGCCACGGCCACCAGCGCGCACCGACGGAAAAAAGGCGCTGGCGGTCCTGCATCTGCGACGGGCCTTCCTCCCCGTATGTGAAGGGATTGTATTTGGCGCCGGCTGAAAGGCTCCAGTGCCTTGCAAGCCCGTAGGAGAGTTCCAGGTTCATCGTGCCCATGTCGGCAAGGTCGGCCACGTTCGAGGACAGGGCGCAGTTCTGCGCGCCGGCAAGGAGGCACCAAAGCATCCCGGCCAGAAATAGTATCTTCTTCATCTCAGAGGTATCTTACGAAGGCCTGCGTTATTATGCTCTTGCTTTCCGGATAGAGGGCAAGGAGCTTGTCTTTCAGGACGTCCCTGTCCGTGACGTCTTCGGTAAGCGCAGGGAACAGCTTGAACCTGTCCAGGCCCCGCTCGTCGAGGTAGAGGAATATCTGAGGCGAGAACCAGTACGAGGTGCCGAAACTGCGGCTCTCTTCCCCGTACCGTTCCCTGTAGAGCCGGGTCTGGACATAGTAGGCCCACATCTCCCCGACCTCGCAGTAGCCGTGGTCCGCTTCGGTGCCGACCCCGTAGGTCACGCCGCCCGATGTTATGAATGAAGTGAGCACGAACTTTATGTACTTCTCCCAGTAGGCTTGTCCTGCCTGCATGAAATGGCTTGCGTGGGCGCATTCGTGAATGGCCGTGGCGTAGATATCCTTGTAGTTCTCACGTCCCTCCATCCCGAGGGTGACGTCGGGCAGGAACATCTTCACGAGCGAAGAGAAGCCTCCAAGGAACTCTCCGACGACGGTCCCGTCGATATAGACGCCCTGCTGCAGCATTATCGCGGAACTCTCGTTCATGTTCTGGAACAGCCATATCCTCAGGTCGGAAGGCGGAGTCTTGATCGAAGCCCCGCTGGCGGAGCAACTCCCGAAATAATCGCATACCGCGTTGTTGACCACGCAGCGGCAGAAGAGCTTGCGCTCCGATTTACGGTCCACGGTGATGCTGACCCCGTCCGGGGAACTTTTCCCCATGGTCGAGACCGAAGCCGGAGCAAGCAGGAGGTTCACCCCGATGCCGAAGCCCTTACGGTTCTTGAAAACCAGACGGTAGCGCACGTCGGACGTGAATTTCCTTTCCATCTGATAGTATCCTTCCTCATCCGTGAAGGCATGGGCGAACTTGACGAAGGTGTTGGCCGAAACCTTGACCCCGGCGACTCCGAAAGGCTCCGTGTCGAGGGCATCGTCGATGATGGCGATGCGTCCCTTCGGTGCCGTGGCGGGATACGACTCCCCGCCCCTTGTCCCGGAGAGCAGTCCGGCGTTCCCCGTCAGGCGGAAGGCCTCCCTCTCGACTGCGGCCCAGTCTATCCCGTCGGAGCGCGTCGCAGGGTCGTTCTCGAAGATGTAGCAGCGGTCCAGCAGCTCGTACCTTATGTTCTCCGGGAACACGAAATCATGCGGCACGACGGCATACTGCCACGTGATCTCATCTTCGGGTATCTCCGGATCGTGATAGTAGTCACCCTCGCGGACTATGCGGTAGTCCAGCGGGTGGTCCGTCAACTCGACCCCCGTCTCCTCGAGGATCTTGAAATCCTCTTCCCCGGACGGCAGGAAGCGGGCATAGAGGTCCGTAGGATGGACATCGACCCGTCCCCGCGTGGGGTACAGGCTCCGGAGCGCCTTTTCCACGTTCTCGACGGAATAAGGGTCGTCCAGCTGCTCTCCGAGCACGATCATGCCGTGCGAAAGCGTCCCTTCCGCGTCGATTCTTTCTCCCCTGCTCCCGAAAAACTTCTCCGGGTTGCAGGAAACCGGGATCAATGTCAGAAGTATCCCGGCAAACAACAATCTTCTTTCTTTCATATTCCGACTTTTTTGGTCCGGGACAAAGTTATGACAAGATAGCCGTGGAAACGAGATTTCCACGGCTAATTGAAAAAATCGGCCCCTGGGGGCTATGTGGGGCATCCCGGCAAGTGTCCGGGAGCGAGTTAAATCAGAAGAAAACCACTGTTTCCTGGCTGATTGCGCTCATCAGGGAGTTCCCGAGACGGCTTACTCCGAAGCGGAAAAGGTCCTTGTTCATCCAATCCGCACCAAGGACGGAAGATCCGATGGCATAGTAGCAGAGAGCATCCTTCGCAGTGGAGATGCCTCCCGCAGCCTTGAACCCTACCTTGCGGCCGGTGGCCTCGAAGTACTTGCGTATGCAGTTGCACATGATCCATGCGGACGCGGGCGTTGCGTTGACCTCGACCTTGCCGGTGGACGTCTTGATGAAATCAGCGCCGGCTTCCATGGCAAGGAACGAAGCCGCGGCAATGTTCTCGGGCGTCTTCAGGAGACCTGTTTCCAGGATGACCTTGAGCACGACCTTGCGGCCTTCGGAGGCGGCCTGCGCGTCGATCGCGGCCTTCATGGCCCGTATCTCATTGGAAGCAGCCTCGTGATCTCCGCTAAGGAAAGAGCTGAGGGACAGTACGATATCGATCTCGTCCGCCCCGGCCTTCACCGCCAGTTCGCACTCCCTGACCTTGACTTCGAGGAAACTCTGCGTGGAAGGGAAGCAACTGGCCACGGTCGTGACGTGCAGTTCCGGGGAGCAGCGCTCCGCCTTCACCACCGGAGCGAAGTTGGGATACACGCAAATGGATGCGGGAAGGGGGTAGGAAGGGTATTCCTGCACAAGGCGGGTCACCTTGGCGACCAGCTTCGAGACCGAAGCGGGAGTGTCGTCGCTCTTGAGGGTCGTCAGGTCCATGAAGGAGAAGCACTTCTTATAGACCTCCTCTCCCGCAAGGTTGTCCAGGCTTGAAGCGATCCGGTCCAGGGCTGCATTGACAGCGTCTTCAGACGGCACGAAGCCGTATTTCTGCAAATAATCCATACTATATTATTTTATCGTTTTCAAAGAATCTGCGCGGCAGCAGAGCGAATCGCAGCGGCATCCAAGGGAATCACGGCAGCAGCAGAGAGAATCGCAACGGCACTTCAGGGAATCCAGGCTGCAGCACAGTGAATCGCAGCGGCATCCGAGGGAATCCCGGCAGCAGAGGCAGGCCAGGCTGTCAGCGGCGAGCGAGTCCGCAGCCACGGAAGGACGGGCCCAGAAGACAAGGCTGTCTGCCCAGACAAGGCTGTCTGCCGTGAAAGCGGAACTCACATATCCTCCCGGCTCCCTGTATGCGTCTATGGCCGCCTTGACGGCTTCGAGTTCCTTCTGCTTTTTCTCGAGGCGGGTCGAGACGTTCTTCAGCATCTTGGCGAATTTTTCCGGATCCCTGAGGTAGTGTGTCACGCTCTTGTCGAAATCCTTGAAACTGTAGCCGTATTCCCGGAAGACGGGCTCATAGAAGAGTGTCGTATCGGCCACCTTGCGCGCGGCAGAATGGTCCATCAGCCACTGGTCCGCGAGGAACATGTCATAATAGATGTCCTCCATCGCCTTCCGCGGAATGATCCTCCCGCCCCGCGAGCATGAGCCCGCAAGGAGAAGAACCGCCGCGAAGGCGAGCAGTACCATTGTGGCCGCCTTGCGCATGGGCTAACGGAGTTCCGCTCCAAATTTCTCCTTGAACGCGGACAGGAGGCTGTCCATGACCCTCTCCACGTCGGCGTCAGTCAGGGTCTTGTCCAGATCCTGGATCGTGAAACTGAGGGCATACTGCTTCTTGCCGGCAGGGATCCTGTCGCCACGGTAGACGTCGAACAGGGAAACCTGTTTCAGCAGCTTGCGGCCGGCCTTGAGGGCGGCTGCATGCAGGTCGCCGTAGGAGACGGATTCGTCGAGAAGCAGGGCCAGGTCGCGACGGACCTCGGGGAAGCGGGGCAGTTCCTTGAAGGACACCTTGTCCCTGCGTACCAGCTCCAGGATGGCGTTCCACTCGATTTCGGCGGCGAAGACAGGCTGCCGCACCCCGAACTTGCGGGCGAAGGAAGGAGCGACAGTGCCGATGACGGCGAGCGGCTTCTTTCCGCCGGGAAGGGTGTATCGGACCCCTTCCGAGAAGATATCCGCAGGGGCCGGTTCCGTCCACATCTGTCCGAGATCGGCGCCATAGCGGCGCAGGAGCAGCTCGACATAGCCCTTGAGCAGGAAGTAGTCCCCCTTGGCGGGAGAGGCGTTCCAGGACTTGTCCGGCGTGCCGGTTACGAAGAGTGTGAAGCAGGCGTGCTCTTCGTAGCCCTCGAGGGTTTCGGGGCCCTTTTCGGGAATGCGGGCATAGACCGAGCCGTATTCGAAGGTCTTCATCGAATAGACCTGGCGGTTGATGTTGTGCGCGACGACTTCCAGTCCGCCGGGGATCAGGCTCTGGCGCATCACGTTGAGGTCGGAGCTGAGCGGATTGACTATATGCACGCACTTTTCAGCGGGGAAGGACTGAAGTCCGGTGTAATAGTCGGCCTTCGTCAGGGAGTTGTTCATCGTCTCCGTGAAACCGTTGGAGGCGAGGAAGTTGCTTATGCTGTTGCGCACGGCCTCGGGATCGGGGCTGGGGGTCGCGTTGACGGACATGCGCATCCTGGCAGGCAGGGCGATGTTGTCATAGCCGTATATCCTCAGTATCTCCTCGACGACGTCGCATTCGCGGGTCACGTCCACCATCCAGGAAGGGGCCTCCACCTTGCGGCGGGCTCCCTCGCTGCCGAGGAATACGTATCCCAGAGCTTTCAGGATGAGGTCCATCCGCTCCGCTCCTATCTTCTGGCCCACGAAGGACTCGATGCGGTCGTAATCAAGGTCTATCACCTTCCGCTCGAACGGGGCGGGGCAGACTTCCTGCACTTTCCCGACCACGTGGCCGCCGGCGCATTCGAGTATGAGCAGGGCCGCCCTCTTCAGGGCATATTCAGTGACGAGCGGATCCGCGCCCCTTTCGAAACGGAAGGAGGCGTCCGTCTGCAGGCCGTGCGACTTGGAGGTCTTTCGGATGGAGCCCGGATCGAAGTAAGCGCTCTCGATGAATACGGAGGTGGAGCCTTCGGTGACTCCGCTATCCTCTCCGCCGAACACTCCGGCTATGCACATGGGGCCGTCCGCATTGGCGATGACCATGTCGGTGGCGGCAAGCTTGCGGTCCACGCCGTCAAGGGTGCGGATGGGCTCTCCGGCCGCGGCCCTGCGGACTATCACCTTACCCCCGGAGATCTTCGCCGCGTCGAAGGTGTGGAGCGGCTGGCCGAGCTCGAAGAGCACGAAATTGGAGATGTCCACTATGTTGTTGATGGGCCTGGAGCCTATCGCGATGAGCTTCTTCTGGAGCCACTCGGGGGAAGGACCGACTTTCACTCCTTCGATGGTGACACCGGTGTAGCAGGGCGCCCCGGCGCTGTCCAGGACCTCGACGGGAATGCCGTCTCCGGCCCCTTCCTTGAAGGCGGAAACGTCCGGCAGACAGAGTTCGCAGGGCTTTCCGGCTGCCTTGAGAGCGGCATAGAGGTCGCGGGCGACACCCCAGTGGGAAGCCGCATCGACGCGGTTGGCGGTGATCTCATACTCGATCACGGCCTGGGTCTCGAGCTTCAGGTACTCCTTCGCCGGCTGCCCGACGGGAGCGTCTTCGGGAAGGACCATTATGCCTTCATGGCTCGTCCCTATGCCCAGTTCGTCCTCGGCGCAGATCATCCCGAGGGATTCGACGCCGCGGATCTTGGATTTCTTGATCTTGAAGTCGCCCGGGAGGACGGCCCCGACCGTGGCCAGCAGGACTTTCTGGCCGGCGGCCACGTTGGGAGCGCCGCAGACTACCTGCAGGGGCTCTTCCCCGGTGCCTGCGTCCACTTTCGTGACATGGAGGTGGTCCGAATCCGGATGGGGTTCGCATTCCAGGACCTTCGCGACGACGACTCCTTTCAGGCCGCCTTCGACGACTTCCGTTTCTTCCACTCCGTCTACCTCGATGCCTATGGCGGTCATCGTGGCTGCGACCTGCGCGGGGTCAAGATCGCATTTCAGATAATCTTTGAGCCAATTGTAAGACAGCTTCATATCTATTCTCTTATTTCAAATCTTCAGGGTTGAAAAGGGCGGAGACAAACTCCTCCAGGTCGAAGTCCTTGAGGTCGTCAATGCCTTCGCCGACGCCCAGGTATTTCACCGGGACACGGAAATTGTCCACGAGTCCCACGACGACGCCGCCCTTGGCCGTGCCGTCGATCTTCGTCACCGCGAGGGCCGTGATATCTGTCGCGCGGGAGAACTCGCGGGCCTGCTGGAAGGCATTCTGGCCCGTGGAGGCATCGAGCACGAGCAGCACCTCGTGCGGTCCGTCCGGGATCACCTTGCGGATAACGTTGCGTATCTTCGAGAGTTCGTTCATCAGGTCCACGCGGTTGTGCAGGCGCCCTGCGGTGTCGATGAGGACCACGTCCGAGCCTTTCGCCACGGCAGATTTCACTGTGTCGTAGGCAACGCTTGCGGGGTCCGATCCCATCTGCTGCCTGACTATGTCCACACCGGCCCTGTCGGCCCATATCTGGAGTTGGTCCACGGCCGCGGCCCGGAAGGTGTCGGCAGCGCCGAGGGTGACCTTCTTGCCTTCGGCCTTGAACTTCGCGGCGAGCTTGCCGATGGTCGTCGTCTTGCCGACGCCGTTGACGCCGACGACGAGCACGACATACGGCTTCGCGCTCACGGCTGGCGCAGGATGGACATTGGCCTCCATGAGGGAGCCTATTTCCTCGCGGAGCATCCCGACGAGTTCGTCGAAAGACATGTATTTATCCTTGTGGACCCTTTCCTCGAGGGCGTCGATGACCTTCAAGGTGGTGTCCACGCCCATGTCGGACTCGACAAGCGCTTCTTCTATCGCGTCCAGCGTGTCGTCATCCACCCGTGACTTTCCGGCCACGGCGCGGGAGATTTTTTCAAAAAAACTCCTCTTGGTCTTCTGCAATCCCTTGTCGAAAATACCCATAGTCTGCAAAAATAACCATTATTTTTACAGTTTCTCATAGGTCAGGACCATTTTTGATATCTGGGCGTTGTAAGAATTGTTTCCGTAAAGGTACCACGCCTCGTCCGAATCCGAGTCCCTGAGCCAGACCGTCGTCGGGGCATCCGGGCTGAAAGAATATTCTTCCGCGCCTTCCTGCTTCGCCGGAGTGCGGACAAGAGAGAAAGACTTCGCCCCGGAATTGACTATGGACAGTTCAATCGAAACAAGGCGGCTGCCGCTTACGACGGGCAGTTTCATCCAGCATCCTACCGTCTGGAAACGGAGGAAGGACGAAGGCTTCCAGTAGTACCCTGCCTGGTAATAACCGTGGTTAGCGAGCCACTGATGGACGGAAGCCCCAACCGTCAGTTCGTAAGTCTGCCCGTCCGAGGTGAAGGTGAACCTGTCCCCTTCCTCCGGAGTGACCCGCCCGTCCTTGCTGACAGCCTGGCCTTCTTCTCCCTGCCACGTCCTGTTCGTCGGACCGGAAGGTACGGTGAAGCCCGACGAAGGGGTCAGGGGGAACGTATCCTTCGAGAAGTCCAGGGTGAGGACCTGCCGGACGGAAGCATTCAGGGCAAGGACCCTCACGCTGCCCGGCTCCGGGGTCACGTCAGGGCCGAACGAGGCCCGCGCGGTCCGGCCGTCGGCGTAGCTTGCGGTTATGCAGTATCCTTTCTTATAATGGATTGCCGGGATGCAGAACCAGAAGGATCCTTCCCTTTCAACAATGAACCCCTTCCCTCCTCCGTTCATCACGATGGACTCCGAGGCCGAAGCGTCGCTGGTTTCCATCCGGGGGACATCCCCGCTGAAATCGATCCGGACCGGACCTGCCACCTTTTCGCCACTGAGTCCGGAGAACCGCAGTTCGCTTATTTCGGCGTTCCCGATGATATCGAGGCGGACAAAGGCGCAGAGGTAGCTGAAGCGCAGCACTCCGTTCTCGGCGCCACGTGCCCACATAAGGGCCGCGCCGGGTGCAAATCCGCCTTCCGCCCGCTGCTGGACGGACTGGGTTTCGGTGCTGACCGTGGTCCCGGTGCGGGACGCCTTCAAATGATAGGGATACAAGGCGATGATTCCGCCGCCGGTCTCAGTCCTCGGTCCCGAGTACTCGATCTGGCCGGAGCCAGCCCCGGTCTTGCCTGTATATTTCCATCTTTCGTTGCTGTCGCTGTTGTAGAAAACGCTGAACTTGTCGCCTTCTGTCCACACGGTGCGGCCGGAGCCGTCCAGCTGGACCCTGGTCGAAACCGTCTCTACCGTAAGCCTGTCGGCGGAAGGAAGCCCTTCCTTTTCCGTACAGCAGCAAAGGAGCAGCAGCAGCGCCGGCAAAATGAAACGCGTCTTCATCATAAGGCAGACGCATTTGAAATCCTGCGCCCGGCGGCAAGGCGTTCCTGCAACTGGGTGTCGTACAATCTTTCGGGCTCGCCCGGAAGGCGGTCCCTGACCACCCCGAGGGGCCTTCGGCCGAGATTGTCCCCGGCGGCATAGGAAGCGGATGCCGTGGCGCGCGGAGTACTGCCCACGCTCCAGTTGAGAGCCGACGCCCAGGGGCTCTGGCAGACTATCGAAGAAGCCCTGCAGTTCCAGAAAACCATATTGGCGCCCTGCCAGCCTTGTCCCGTCCCGGAGTTTCCGGCATCCTTCACCACAAGCCCGCCGGAAGTGACGCAATTGTCGTAAAGACAGCCCGTGGACCATCTCTGATGGGGACCGAGTATGGAATACATCCTTTCCCCGATGCAGTCCACAAAAGCATTGGGTCCGGGGACCTTGGTTCCGAGCACGAAGCCGTGACGATCCTCGTCGCAGAGGCAGTTCCGCACGAGGCAGCACCCGCCTCCCGAGATATGGAAGGCATATCTCCAGCCGCCGTTGATGCGGCTGACGGGACTCAGGCTGCGGCAGTCTTCGACGGTGATGTTCTGCGCTCCGGAAGAAAGGTCGACCGCCGAAGTCGAGAAATAACGGACGGTGATGTCCTTCACCCGGCAGTGCTCCGAAGCGCCGACCAGCACGGCGGTGGACGCGTGCTCCTCGTCTATGTACATCCCGTCTTCGACGACGGAGGAGTCAAATTCCGATTCGAAGACAAGGTTCTCAACCCCGCTCTCGGATATCCGGTCCCATGAGGTCTTTACGAGCATCCCTCCTCCGAATCCTGAAGTCATGGACATGACCACCGGGTTGTCCAGCCAGATGCGGCGCCCTTCGACGCCGACCACCGTCCTATCCCACCACATTCCGTAGGCGGCGGGCGTCCACTGGGTGATCACGTCTTCATCCGTCGCTGCCTGGACTATCTCGCGCATGTGGATGGCGTCCAGCCAGCCGGCCGTCGCGGGCCTGTAGAGGGAAACCCTGTCCCCGACGTTGAAGGACGACGGATCGGACACTTCGACGAAAGCCGCGCCGCAGAAGGCATCCCCGACAAGGGGAATCATCGGCCCCGTCTGCTCCCTGGCGCTGAGCTGGGGCGTACGGACCTTGACGAGATAATGGACCGTGGTCCCCACTCCGGCGATGGACTTGGAGGTCGTCTTTATTATCCTCGCACCGGCGGCGTCCCGCATCACGCGTCCCATCACGACGACGTGGCGAAGGGTCTTGCCTGCCGCCCTGATCGTTGTCGCCTTGTCCCCCGAGCCGCGGAGGACAAGTCCGCTGCGGTCCAGCATTATGATGGAATCGACACGGTAGGTTCCTTCCTGCAGCAGGATTACGGACCGCTCGGGAGCGGAGTCGATCGCGTCCTGGATGAGAGAAGTGTCGTCTCCGCCGGTGGGGGCAGCGACGCGCACGACGTTGGCGTAATCGGGGAAGGCGTCTTCGCCCCAATGGTAGCCGACGCGGCTGAAATCAGGTATGGTGTCCCGCGTCAGTGGCTCCTCAGGCAGGATGAAGACGGGATCGGCAAGAAAAGAGACGTCCTGCTTCCCTTCCGTCACGCCGCTCTGCCCGGGGCCTTCCGGCTTCGTGCAGCACGACGCCAGAAGCGCGGTCAGGGCCAATATGAGATATCCCGCCTTCATTCACTTTCGAGTTTGCCGATGCGCTTGCGGTATAGCTGCCAGGAATTGAAAAGATTGTGCCAGAGGGTATAGAAGCCTCCGGCGACGGAGATCACGGGGGTAAGGAAAGTATAGCCCATCCATATCCCGAAGACCGTGTTTTTCTGGCCAAGCGACTGTCCGCCGGTGATCCTGGACGCATAACGGGAACCTATCTTCTTGCCGGCCCAGAACTGGAAGACGCAGCTCAGAAGGGATGCCGCCGCGATCTCGGCGAGCACCCAGGCAGAACCTTCGTTGTGCACTATGGCCCTGGTGCTCATAAGGATGGCAAGGGTGAGGGAAACGGCCCAAAGGTAAAAGCTCCAGTCGACATACCTGAGGAGCCGTCGGTGCAGCCGGGGCAGCAACCATCTGACCATCCATGCCAGCAGGCAGGGCAGGATCAGCAAGGGGAAGACCTTTCCGAGTATGCGCAGGAAGGCGCTGAAGAAGGACAGTCCCGCCATGGGGTGGATGAGAGGTACCAGAAGCGGCACCAGTATTGAGACCAGCAGATTGATAAGGACCGTATAAGTCACGGCTCCGGCCATGTCCCCTCCCAGCTTGCCGGTGACTACGGCGCAGGCCGTGGCCGTCGGGCATATAAGGCACAGCATCAGCCCCTCGATCCCGGCCCGGAGCGGCAGCCCGGGACAGAATGCCAGCAGCAAGGCAAGCGCAGTGAAGGAGCCTCCCTGGATAAGCAGCAGCCAGCCCATCCAGCCACGGTAGCGCATCTGCCGCGGTTCTATCTTGCAGAAGCTCAGGAAGAGCATCGCAAAGAGCAGCAGGGGCTGGATCCTCTTGCAGATTTCCAACAGCACCGGGCCGGCCGGATGGAGGAAAGGCATGCCGCGGTACAGGAAATATGCCGAGGCTCCGCCGATTATTCCTATAATCAGCATCCAGTCCTTTACGAACTTCTTCAGGGCGCTGCCGAACTCTCCCACCTTTCTCAGAAAACCAGTTTTTCGATGAACACCTGCTGGCCGCCTGTACGGCCTTCGACTATGAATGCCCCGTCTTCCTCGAGAAGATACAGGTCCACGGTATCACCCATGCGGGCTTCATGGTTGAAGTTTATCGCTATCTCCTTCACGTCATTGTCCCGGACAAGGTCATAGGGCAGCGCGTCCATGGCCCAGACAGTGTACTTGACATTGTTCGTGTGGCCGTTGGCGTCCAGGTCGGAATAAACCACCTTGTGGCTGCCTATGGGCTTGAAAGGCGCATCCTTGGCGACGGCGACCTTCGGGGCGAGTTCCTCGAAGACCCTCTCGGTGCACTGCGGTTCGAACGGGATTATATCCCCCAGCCGGTCCGTTCGCAGGGCCCTGCGGGAAGCCACGTCCATAAGGATCCATGAAGTCGTCGCCGCAATGAGCGGGTTGCCGTCCTTGTCGAGGAGACGGTAGTCACGCACGAAGAAAAGGCCGTCCACCCCCCGGTGCCATGTTTCGAGCTTTACGGTGTCCAGGCGCCTGGGGAAGGCGGTGAACTTCACCTGCATCCTCGCCAGGATCCAGACGATGCCGTATTTTTCGAGATGGTGGTCGGCAAAACCAAGGGGCTCAGCCCCGAGGGCGGCAAGTTCCTGCGCGATGTCGAGAAACGACGAGGGACGCAGCTGGGACTTGCTGTCTATCATGTAATAAGGAATGGAATAATCCTGAGTGTACTTATCCATTTTTTCAGTCTTTACGGGCCGGAGCGAAGCTGTATTCCACGGGATCCGTGCAGAGGCCGGAGAGTTTCACTTCCGCGTCCAGGAAGTTTTTCTTTATGATGTTTTCAAGAAGGTTGCATGTGAACTGCTCGCTCTGCCAGTGGCCGAGTTCCATCAGCAGCATCCCTTCGCCGTCGAAGAAATCATGGTAGTGGAACTCGCCCGTGATGAAGCAATCGGCCCCCTTCTTCAGGGCATCGCCGATAAGGAACGCGCCCGCTCCGCCGCAGAGCGCGACCTTGCGGACGGTCTTTCCCGCGGCCGGGGTATGCTTCAGGCAGGGCACACCGAAAATTTCCTGCACCCTGGCGACGAAACTTTCAGCCTCTTCCGCCACAGGAAGCTCGCCGACAAGTCCGCTTCCGGCATCCCGTCCTTCGACGGGGCTGAGCCAGTCCGTCGCCTTCAGGCCTATCTTCTCGGCCATCTTGAAGTTCACGCCGCCGCGGGCGTTGTCGAGGTTGGTGTGGGCCGAATACAGGGCTATCTTGTTCGAGAGGGCCTTCACGACGCAACGTTGCTGCCAGGCGGCATCGCTGACGCACTTCAAGGGATGGAAGAGAAGCGGATGGTGCGAGACCACGAGATTGCATCCCCTCGAGACAGCCTCGTCTATGATGCTCTCCGTTATATCGAGGCTCACGAGGATTCCGGTGACTTCCGTCCCGGGGAATCCCACCTGCAGGCCCGAATTGTCATATGGTTCCTGAAGGTTCAAGGGAGCGAAGCGCTCGAGTGCTTCTATGATCTGCTTAACCGTCATCTTTGTTGAAGTTGAAAGACAAAGATAGTAAAAAACCGCCACTCCCCCTGCGGCTTCTGCGAGAGAGACGGGGTCTTTCCACTACGGGGAGGCCCCTCGGAGCATACCCGCAAAACAACAGGCACGCCGAATTGGACAGAAGTGGCCTTGGAATAACCTCTGAGGCAGGTTTACCATTATTTTCGGTGCCAGATGCAGCTTCTGGCGGGCATTGTGGCACGACCTTCTGATATAAACAGCTGATTAATAATAATCTACTTTAAGGGCCCGTGCCAGAACATTTTAAGAAATCAGGCAAGAGGCTAGAAATAGCGGCTGGGCAATCACATAGGTGGAGGATGATTACTGGCGGAGAATGACAAGCAACAGCGGGAAAGCGTCCGTTGATTAATTGACGGAATTGATGTATTTTTGTTGGAATAATATTGATTTCAGATGAAACGGATTGCATTGTTTATGGCTCTGGCGGCACTGTGCTGCGCCTGCGGAGCGAAGGTCGAACTTCCTCAGATAATAAAGGAGAAGGCTTTCTCCGGACTGGATAAAGCCCAGATGGAAGCGCAGTACAAGGCCAACAAGGCCGAGTGGGACGCCGCGTGCGCCTTCCTTTCCAGGCCCGACCTGGACACCTTGAAGTGCGGGAAATACCCCCTGACTGAAGCCGGGACCTACGCGAACGTGCAGGAGTACGACCTCAACCCAGAAGCGGTCCACAAGTTCGAGACCCATCGCCAGTTCATAGACATCCAGTATGTCATCTGCGGCGAGGAGATGATTTACATATGTCGGACAGAAGACCTGCAGGACAGGCTTTCGGATTATTCCGAGAAGCGCGACGTCGAGTTCTTCGCCGGCGCCTCGAAGCAGGATGGCTATGTCTTGAATCCTTCATGCATGGTCATCGTGTTCCCTTCCGATCCCCACATGCCCGGCTGCGTCCCGCCTTCCGGTGCCGGCCATGTCCGCAAGATCGTCATCAAGGTGCCCGTGGCGCAGTAGGATGAAAGGGACGGTCGAACTCAGCGGGATGGAATTCCACGCCTTCCACGGTGTCCTGGAGCAGGAGCGCCGGGAAGGCAACCTGTTCAAGGTGGACCTCCGTTTCAGCTACAATGCCGGGAAGGCAGCGGCGTCCGATTCGATCGGCGATGCCATCGACTACGGAGCCGTCTATGATATCGTGGCACGGGAGATGGCCGTTCCGTCCAACCTCCTTGAGAACGTTGCATGGCGCATAAGGGAGGCCGTCTGCGAGGCCTTCCCCTCCGCCTTCGACGTGAGTGTGAAGGTATCGAAAAACCACCCTCCCGTCTCCGGGAAGGTGGAATGGTCGTCAGTGGAGATTTAGGCCTGCATGTCCGCAGCCATGGCCGCTTCGACGTCGGCGGGTTCTATCGGAAGGCGGTTGCGGCCGAGCCTTCTGGCGCCATCAGCGGTGACGAGGACGTCGTCTTCGAGGCGTATGCCGCCGAAGTCGTAGTATTCTTCCAACTTCGCGTAATTCACGAAGTCCTTGCACTTGCCTTCCTTCTTCCACTGCTCTATCAGGGCGGGGATGAAGTAGATGCCCGGCTCGTCCGTGATCACGTTGCCGGGGACCAGGCGGCGGGCCATGCGAAGGCTGCCGAGTCCCAGCTGCTTTGCGCGCTTCTGGTCGTCGTCGTAGCCGACGAGGTCTTCTCCGTAATCCTCCATGTCATGCACGTCCAGGCCCATGTTGTGCCCGAGGCCGTGCGGCATGAAGAGCCCGGCGACGCCTTCCGCGACCATCGCGTCGAGGTCGCCCTTCACCAGCCCCAGCCCGGAAAGGGCGTCCAGCATCTTGCGCGCCACGGCAAGATGCACGTCGCGGTACTGCACTCCGGGCTTTATCAGCGTAAAAGCGAAGTTGTTGCAGTCGCAGACTATCTGGTAGATGTCCTTCTGCTTCAGGGTGAACTTCCCGCCCGTAGGATAGGTGCGTGTGAAGTCGGAGGCGTAGTGGTCGTTCGCTTCGACGCCGGCGTCTATGACCATGAGCTTGCCGGGAACTATTTCGGCGCCATGGTCATGGCAGTGGAAGACTTCCCCGTGCTGGGTCAGGATGGTCGGAAAACTCACTCCCCAGCCCTTAGCGAGGGCGACACCCTCCATCTCGCCGACGATTTCCTGCTCGATGCGGCCGACGCGTATCCCTTTGCGGGCGCGGACGTGCATCTCACAGCCGAGGTCGCAGGCGGCGTCCAGGGATGCGATTTCCTCGGGGGACTTTATGAGCCTCATGGAGATTATCGCCTTCACAAGGGCTTCTGACGTGTCCCAGATGGACAATTGCGAAAGTTTTATCTTGTTGTAGTAGCGGGTCGGAGGGATAACATGGACCTTGCGTCCTCCGCACTGGGCCATCCCGACGGCCTGGTCAAGGTCACGGTACGGGGCCGTCGCGGCGATTCCGGTAGTAGCCGCCACTTCGGCGACGGAAGGCTCGGGACCGTTCCAGATGATGTCGTCGAGGTCGGCGTCGTCGGCAAAGAGGGTTTCCTTGCCGCTGTCTATGTCGAGGACGGCGGCCCAGCGGGGCTCGTCGATTCCGAAGAAGTATATCCAGGTCGAGTCCTGGCGCCATTTGTAGGCGTTGTTCGAGTACTGAGCGGGAGCGTCCACGTTCCCTATGAACACGATGATGCCGCCTTCGCCCTTCATCTTGTCGAGGAGAGCCCTTCGGCGGGCAATGTAAACTTCCTTGTCAAACATGGTCTAATTATCTGTCGGTACGGCCTTGATGCCGGCTTTGCGGCGTTCGGCCAGTTGATATTCGTATAAAGATTCCGGGGAGACGTGGGAGTCGTAGCTTTCCCAGACCCCTTGCGGGCGGTCCTGGTTGTCCCTGCGGGAGCCGTTATGCCGGGGTCCGACGCAGCCGACCGCATAGTTTTTTGCAGAGACCCATGGGCTCTGGAGTGCGAACATTCCGGCTTCGCAATTCCAAAATATAAAGTTCGCACCTGCCCATCCGTGTCCGGAGCCGGCATTTCCGCGGTCTTCGCAGTCGAATCTTCCGTCAACGACAACGCAGTCGTAAAGGACACCGGTGGACCAGCGATGGTGAGGCCCGCAGTCGCTGAAACTGTTCGTGGCAGTGCAGCGGTGGTACACGTTCGGGCCGCATACCCGGGCCCCCGTGACGAACTGGTGGCGGTCGCCCTCGCAGGTGCAGCCGTCGAAGAAATTGAGTTGGCCCCCGCCGAGGTTGAAGGCATACCGGCGTCCGCCGGTGATTATGGACACAGGCTCGGAGCTGTGACAGTCAAGCACCGAGAAATTCTTGCACGGACGGTTCAGGCTCACGATGGCATAGCCGAAATACTTCGAGGTACAGCGCCTTATCCAACCGTGTTCTGCGTAGTTGACGCTTATCGCCACCCAGCCATGGTCCTCGTCGAGGCAATAGTCCTGTCCGTGGTACGTCCCGACTTTCGAAGCGTCGTACTCGGAGACGAATGCGATGTCCTCGACGCCGCACTCGGTGATGCGGTCCATCTTGAATTTCTGGACCTGCCCGATGCTGTATTCAGGGGTTATTTCCATGACGACAGGGTTCTCCAACCATATCCGGTCGCCTTCGACCTTCGTGACTATCCTTTCCCAGGTGAGGTTGTACTCCTTGGCCGCCCACTGATTGGTGGCACCGCCGTCCTTGCGCTCCGGAATCACATCCATCTTGAGATCATGGATCCATTTGTCATTGGCCGTGCGCCTGATCATGATCCTGTCTCCCGCCTTGAAGGAGGATGCATCCGCGACCCTGACCCACATACGGCCCACGGGCACGCTTTCGACGATATCCACCGCCTTGCCGTAAGCCGGGCGGTTCTTTTCGGCGCTTATTACCAGAAGGCTCCGCTGCCCGGTTCCCGTCGCGACGACCACCGTCCGGTTCCCTTCCCCGCGGAGCACGATGCCGCTGCGCCGCAGATGCAGCGTGCCGCTGACGTTGTAGGTGCCGGCCTTGAGCAGCACCGCTCCGGGGGCTTTCGCCTCGTCAAGGGCCTTCTGGATCAGTTCAGTCGCGTCCTCCCCATTCTTCGGGGCCGTGACAGTCCTGGTCACCGGCACGTCGGGAATCTCCCTGTCGCCCCAATGGTAGCCCACGCGGCTGTAGTCGGGAATCGGATCCCCGTTCTGGAATCGGTCGGTGTAGACATCCTGTGCCAGCGCCGCCGCAAGGGACAACAACATGGCTGTTGCTATGGCTATTGTCTTTTTCATACTCTATATGCCCGGCAGTGGGCCGTATCAAGCAAATTTACTGATTATTTTGCTTTGACAAGGTTATTTTTCCGTTTAAATGTACAAAAGGGCCGGTTAGCCAGATGCTCCCGCAATACGAAACTACGATCCGTCCCGGGACGCCAGCCATTCGGTCGGGGTCTGGCCGAACTGTTTCTTGAAGCGGATGGTGAAGTACTTCGGGGAACTGAAGCCGAGCATGTAGGCGATCTCCGAGATGTTGCCTGAACCGGCTTCCAGAAGGCGGCATGCCTGTTTCATCCTTATCGTTTCGATGAAAACCCGCGGCGTCATGCCTGTGATGCCCTTGATTTTCTGGTCAAGGATGGTACGGCTGATATTCAACTTGTCGCAGAGAAGGGCGACTCCAAGTTCAGAAGAAAGCAGGTTCTCCTCGATGACCGTAGCGGCCCTGGAAAGGAAATCGGCGTCCTTCTCCGTTTTCGTAAGCCCCTCGAAACTTGCGATGGTCTTGGTGAATTTCTTCCTGAGCAGGTTCCTGTTCTCAAGGAGGTTGCGGCATCTGGCCTCGAGCACGTCCACCCTGAAAGGCTTGCCGATATAGTCGTCCGCGCCTTTGTTTATACCCTCTATTTCATTGTCGGAGGAGGACATCGCCGTCAGAAGGATTACCGGGATGTGGCATGTCTCGAAGTCCTGGCGCAGTTTTGCAACCAGGCTCATCCCATCCATGACAGGCATCATGACATCACTTATAATGATGTCCGGCTGCTTCGACTTGGCGAGAGAAAAGCCCTCCGCACCATCGGAAGCTTCGAAGATACCATAGGAGTTGTTGAATATCGACACGAGCATCTTGCGCATATCCGCGTCGTCTTCCACAATCAGCATGGTGTTCTTTTCCGTCTGGGCGTCTCCCCCGGAAAATGGTTCTTTCTGCACGGCAGCCTTCAGGTACTCCTCCGAAGGGACGTCCGTCAACTTCAAAGAGGCCTGAACCGCATCTCCAGACAAGACCGTCACAGCGGGATCCCCCTTCATCCAGACATCTCCAAGGGGCA
Source organism: Bacteroidales bacterium (assembly GCA_016281435.1). Next base: position 59,864 of record JAEEIQ010000067.1, on the reverse strand, counting down.
GCGTAACACAGAAAACAGCACCTCCGCCCTTGCGGTTTGATGCGGTAATGCTCCCGTGATGGAGGGTGACGATGCCTTTGCTCATGGCAAGTCCGATGCCCGTACCCTGTGACTTGCGGTCTGGATCCTGATAGAACGGATCGAATATGCGCTTCAAAGCCCCTTCCGATATTCCCTTTCCGGTGTCCGAGACTTTGATTTCGGCCACCTTCCTTTCTTTCCCGAGCCTCCGGACTGCCAGGGCGAGGTCGATTTCACCTCCGTCCGGGGTGAACTTGAAAGCATTGTTAAGGAGATTTGAAAGCACCCGTTGCATCTGTTCACGGTCTATCATGGCAGGAACAGGGTATGAAGGGATCCGGAAATCCAGGCGGATATCCCGGTAGTTTGCATACTGGGAGAACCAGTCCCTCGTCTCTATGAGGAATGCGCAAAGATCGGTTTCGCTGACGGATATGCTGGAATAACCCTGGTTGCGCTTCTCGAAGTCAAGCAACTCCGAGACTATCTTCTCCATCTTCTGGGCATTCTTATAGGAACTTTCAATGCTCTTGATCTCCTTCACGCCACTCTTGTTGGACCTGAAGAACAGCCCCAACTGCCCTATGATCATTGTCAATGGCGTCCTCAATTCGTGGGACAGGTTGATGAAGAAGCGCATCCTTTCCTCATTCTCACGTTTTTGAAGCCTTAGCTGCTGGGCAAGCAGCATCCGGCTGTAGAAAGTATAAAGTAGCCACACCAGAAGAGCGGCGGCGAGGATGAAATAGATAATGACGGCAACCCTGGAAGAATACCAGGCCTCCGTCGACAAGACGGGAACCGAGAGCTCTGTCCAGACGGGATGAAGAGCATTCTCCGACGTCCTGACGAGCAGGGTGTATTTCCCGGGCGGGACATTGCCGTAGCTTATGGGGAGGCCGGCCGGAAGCTTGACCCATTCCTTGTCGAGCCCTTCCAGCTTGTATTCGCAGAAGGAAGGTACAATGCCGGAATAGTCGAAGGTGGCGACATGGACAAGGAAACTGCGCTTGTCGTGCGGAAGGCGGATGCCGGATCTGAGGCATGCAGCCTTGTCCCCGACCATAAGTCCCTCGAGCCTGGGCTGCGTAGTCTTCCGGGGAAAGACGAAAGAGGTATCGGTCATGGTGACGATACCGTCAGTGCCGCCTATCCAGATGCTGCCGTCCGAGCGGCGGAGCACGTCACCTTCCCTCGCGGAACTGATGCCAAGCCCGTTGCGGGCGTAGTAATTATAACATTCGCCTGTCCCTACATTGACGAAGGAAAGCCCTGTCCGCGCGCCGACAAGGACCAGTTCCCTGTTGACCGGCTCGGCAAATGAGGTATACTCATCGGCCAGACCCACATTATCGCCATCGAAGAATATGGTCCCAGACTTGTCGAAAACGGCTATTCCGGCCCCTGTCGCGGCAACGTACAGTTTACCGCCTCCCGCATCACTGATCCCGGGGCAGAAAAGGTCCCCGAAGGCTTCTTCTTTCTTGATGTCCGAACCGGGGGTCCAGCTATAAAAACCATTGCCGCCTATCCACAGGACCCCTTCTCTGTCGAACAGGAGGTCTCTCGCAATACCTCTGTAGCCGTGCAGATGCCTGCTGACGGTCCTCTCCCGGCGGGGATTGAACACGAACACCCCCGTGGCCGTGCCCAGGAACAAGTCGCCGGAAGGCCCCGGGACGATGGCGTAGATGCTGTTTTTGCTTCCCTCCGAATCGTCGTCGGAAAAAGGGAAGCTGTCCCAATGGCCGGAACGGATATCGTAACGGTTGAGAGAGCCGTAGTATTCCCCTATCCAGAGGCAGTCCTTTGCCCCGTCATACCAGCCGCATTTGAATTTCTTAATACGCGTGCCTCCCAGAAGGGAGAATGACTTGCCGGAATCATTGTAACGGTATAATCCGTGGCGGTCAGTAATCACCCACACATCTCCTCTCTTGTCTTCCAGAAGCCTGTTGACAAGCTTGATGTCTTCGGACCCCTTATCGTCTATGGTCCTGAAAGGGGAATTGTCAGATTCGCACAAAAAAGCCCCCCGGTAGAACGTGCCTATCCAGATATTGCCGTCCCTGTCCCTCATCAAGGAGCATATGGCATATCCTTCGGGCGCGTATTCAGTGTTCATCCGGCACGTCCCGTCACCGTGTATAACGACCAGCCCGTCTATGGTGCCGACGAAAACACGACCTGTCCTGTCTTCGCAGAACGTCCTGGCTTCCCGGAGAGGAAGGCCGTTCGTAGTGCCGTGATATCTCTTTTCAACGTTCCTCGTCCGATCGAGAACCACTATCCCCTGTGTCTTGAGCCCGACCCACAGACGTCCTTTGGAATCCACGAAGATGTCGCATATCTTGTCTTCCGCCTTGAAGAGGATGCGCGGGATGCGGTCAGGACCTATCTCGCATATCTGGCCATCTTCGGATGCAACCAGGAACATACCGTTCTGACGCAGCAGTTTGACAGTCCTTTCACCACCCCCAGGAATCGTGCACCATAGAGACAGGCTGTCTGCGTCTGACATCCACAAGCAGTCCGCCGATGCAGCCCAGATCCGATCTTGTTCCGCATACAATGCACATTGGGAATAATCGATGGCCGGTCCCTTCATGCGGGAGAAAGAGTCGCCGCTGGCATCAAAACGCAATATCCCGTTTCTCGAAGGGATGTAAATGAGGTCGGCGTAATTGGAGCAGATATGCGCGTGGAAAAGACTCCGGTCCTTTATTTCCAAACTGTTTCCGTTGAAACGGCAGATACCATAGTTCGTGCTCATCCATATTGCTCCTTCCCCATCCTGACAGAAAGAATAGACCGCCCCGTTCTCTATCGACTGGAGAGCTACCGGCGTTGTATAGGACATTTCCGCCCGGCCCGCCAAGGAAGACAGGAATGAAAACAGGATGAGTATTGACAGACGTCGGAGCATCTCTGTGGCCTGGTTATTACTTCGTGCAAGATATGAATAATTATCCTTAAAGGGAAATCCCGGCCCGCCACACCTTGCAAATTTACCCCCTAAAAAGCGAAAAGTTGACATGTATATCATGGCGTAATGAATCATATTTGCAAAAAAAGGAACCACATAATGAAAAGATTCTTGCAATTATTCTTTTCCCTCCTTGTCCTGATTGCCATTCCTGTTTCCGGACTGGCTCAATCCCGCATTACGGTTACAGGCACCGTCACCGACGACGCCGGGCTTCCCGTAGTAGGCGCCGTGGTTTCGGAAGCCGTCAGTGCGGCGGGGCGCAAGGCTGTGATTACCAGCGCGGAGGGCAAGTTCCAGGTCACCGGAGTCCCGGAAGGAACCCCGATGACAGTTTCATGCCTCGGTTACAGGGCAGTTTCTTTCACCGCCGCGGCCAAGCCCGTGGATATAATCCTTGCTGAAGAGATCAACCAACTCGACAAGGCGGTGGTGGTCGGTTACGGCACGATACGCAAACGTGACATGACGGGAGCGGTCATATCCGTTTCGAGCCAGGAAATCGAGAACAAACTCCCGACGGACGTATTCGAGGCCATGCAGGGCCAGGTCCCCGGAGTCCAGATCGTCACCAATTCAGGAGCACCGGGAGAAGGAGCTACCGTCAGGGTGAGAGGTATCTCGACCTTCGGTGATGGAGTAACCCCTCTTTACGTGGTGGACGGCATGCCAGTGGACGATGCGGAAATGATCAATCCGGCCGACATACAGTCGATAGAAATCCTCAAGGATGCGGCTTCGGCGGCGATCTACGGCTCCCGTTCCGCCAATGGAGTCGTTCTCATCACTACCAAGAAGGGCAGTCCCGGCAGGGCGCGTCTCCAAGCCCGTTACCAGCTCAGTTCCAACACCATCGCCAACTGCATCGACCTGACCACTCCGGAGCAGTTCCGGCAGTTTGACCGGATAAGGCAAGGTATGGGAGAAACCGGGGCGTCACCCTATACCGATCCTTACAACCATTTCCAGAATTCCCCGTACAATGTCCTGGACTACATTTTCAGGCCTTCGATGAAACACCAGCTGGACCTCAGCGCCAGCGGCGGACATGGCAAGACCAAGCACTATGCCGGCCTTGGTTTCATCAATGAAGACGGAATCATCGTGAACAGCGGTTATTCCAAGGTCACGATGCGTCTCAACCTGGAATACGAAGCCATTCCGAAAGTGAGGCTGGGACATAAGATTTTTGCCTCATACGCAAACCAGAACGGACTATATTCAGAATCCGGGGTTCTCACTCAGCTTTATGACTGGGTTCCCTATTGGAACATCTTCATGGCCGACGGCAGCCCCATGCACAACATCGAGAACCGCAACAGCGCGCTGACATATGCCATCGAGGCCACCAACAAGAACCAGAAAGTCAACACGTCCATCCTCAATTACATCGAGATAGACATCCTGCCAGGCCTGAAGTGGACCTCCAACCTTTCCGGCTCATTCAACTCCAACAGGACCCAGACCTACAAACCGACATCACTGCTGGGCACGGTCGCCACCGACAAGACCACGGGCACGGATGCGGGCTGGTACACTTACACCGCCTTGAATGAGAATTTCCTCAACTGGACATTCAAGAAAGGCGTTCACGACCTTTCGGTCCTCGTCGGCAACAGCGTCCAGTTCTGGCATACCGACTACGCGAAAACCACCGGTATCGATTATACGACCGACGAGCATTACACCCTCAACTTCGCATCCTCGATAAAGGTGGCCGACACGACATCCACAATAAGCGAGCACTCCCTGCTGTCAGGCTTCTCCAGGGTGACGTACAACCTTATGGACAAATACCTGCTGGCAGCCAATCTCCGCGCTGACGCTTCCTCCAGGTTCGGAGCCAACAAGAAATGGGGATACTTCCCCTCGGTTTCCGCAGGATGGCGTTTCTCGGAAGAAAAGTTCATGGAATGGTCATCTACAGTGCTTCATGAAGGAAAGATCCGCGCCAGCTACGGCCTCACCGGAAACGACGCCATCGGCAATTACGACGCCTGGATGATATATGCTCCGGGGCAGTACTATGAAGGTGTGTCCGGAATAGCCCCCAGCCGCCTCGGGAATCCTGAACTCGGCTGGGAGACTACCCGCCAGCTCAATCTCGGGCTTGACCTTTCCTTCCTGAACAACCGGTACACGCTCACCCTCGACATCTACAACAAGGACACTTCAGACCTCCTGTACCAGACCAACCTGCCGAAAGAGACCGGATTCTCCACGATTACACGCAACGTGGGTGCCATGAATAACCGCGGCGCAGAGTTGTCCCTGAATGCCAACATCGTACGTAAAAGGAACTGGAACTGGGATCTGAACTTCAACATTTCCACGAACGACGCGAGAATAGTAAAGTTGGCTGACGGGGTTCCCTTCTATACGGGATCCAACAGCGCCATCTATGTCCAGGAAGGGGCGAGAGTCGGAGAATTCTACGGCTATGCCCACGAAAACATCTTCCAGTATGACGAATCCAACGCCTTCACCCCTGAATGGAAACAGCTGACCCCCGTCTTCGAGGGCGGTGTCTTCTCCGGGCAGTACCTGCTCGACGGGAAAGCCTACACCGGCGCCGTCACCCAGAAAACATACTCTGACGGTGCCGTATTCAAGGGCGGTGATGTCAACTGGATAGAGTCCCCCGACGCGACGGACGGGGTTATAGATCCCGACGACAGAGTCCTTCTGGGTTGCGCCCAGGCCGACTTCTTCGGAGGATTGAGTTCCACTTTGTCTTATAAGAACCTCTCCTTGTACGTGTCCATGTACTACTCGATAGGCGGACAGATATTCAACTTCGGAAGAAAGTCGAGAAACTCTTTCCAGAGGACCTACACATCCCCGGAGCCAGAGGTCATCGACAATATGTGGACGGCTCCCGGAGATGATTCCGTCTATCCCCGCCCGATCTCGACGGTCGAGTACAACAGGCTCGGCCCCTCCGATTTCTGGATCGAGGACGCATCTTACATCAAGTTGAGGAATGTCAAGCTCACTTACAAACTTCCCCGCAAATGGGTCAAGAAAGCCGGTATAAAAGACCTCACGTCTTACATATACGGGAACAACCTCCTGACCTGGACTGCCTACAAGGGCTTCGACCCGGAATTCTCCGGATCCAGCGCCCTGAGTTTCGGAATAGATTCGAACCGTTATCCCAGGAAAAGGGAGTACGGTTTCGGTATAACATTGGCCTTTTAAGTGAATGCTGCCATGAAAAGATTAATAATCCTTTTTGCCGTCTTTTCCCTTGTTTCCTGCACCGGCCTCCTGAACCTCGAACCGGCCAGTTCACTGACCAGGAACGACTACTGGAAGAATGCAACCGATGTGGAAAACGGGGTGACCGCAATGTATTATTCCCTGTCGAAAGCCCTCGCAAAAGGGGTGTACGACTGGGGTGAACTCAGGGGCGGAAACTATACCGGCAACCAGCCCAACGGCGCTGACCAGTACGACATAATCAACAATGCCATAAAGTCCACGAACAGTGCAGCTCTGTGGACCAATCTCTACCAGACCATCAACAGGGCCAACCTCGTACTCAAATACGGCCCGGGAGCCAGCATGCTCCCGTCCCAGAAAAGCGGATGCCTTTCCGAGTGCTACACGGCAAGGGCTCTGTGCTACTTCTATATCGTCCGCGTGTGGGGCGACGCTCCGCTGTTCCTCGAACCGGTGGAGAGCTATTCCGCATCCAACGTCTTCAGGGAAAGGACATCGGCTGAAACCCTTCTCAAGCAGGTCGTTTCAGACCTTGAGGCCGCGGAACTATATTCCCAGCCGGTTTCCGACGCTTCGTTCAAGAGGAGCCGTTTCAACAGGATGGGCGTATATGCAATCATGGCCGATGTCTATGCCTGGATGCACGAATACGACAAGGTCCTTTCTGTCATGGACAAGATAGATGTCCTGGCTCCTCCGGCATCCTCCTCGGCTTATTGGAAACTGTTTGACATCTCTCCTTCAGCATCACAAAGTGCCTTTACCGACAATTGGAAATCCATCTTTTCAAAAGTGGATATCAATTCTGACATGTCCGCCGTGAACAAGGAAAGGATATTCTACCTCCACTACGATGAACTGGAGAACGGCGTCAACGGCAACACCTCGTATTTCTGCATCGGGGTAAGCAAAGCCAACCCGACCGACAAGTTGCTTACCACTTTCGAGACCGGGGACAAACGCTATGCGGCCACTTTCTCCACATCCACTCCCAGACGCATCTCGATGAAATTCTGGCCGGCGGGGTCCACATTCGGAACGGGAGGAGTCGTCTCGGACGGAGACATCGTCCTATACCGCATGTCTGAAATGACACTGCTTAAAGCCGAGGCGCTTGCCGCTATCGGAAAGATAGGCGATGCAGTGACGGAACTCAACAAGATAAGGATGCGCTCCGGCCTGCCTGCGGTCACGGAGGGTGACTTCATCACATCCGACGACCTTATCCTTGCCATCCTCAACGAAAGGACAAGGGAATTCGTGGGTGAAGGCAAATACTGGTTCGACCTCGTAAGGACCGGCCATGCTTCAGACATCGGCGGGGTGGACGACCCCAAGAAATGGCTGTTCCCTATCAGCAAGACCCATCTGGATGAAAACAAGAAACTTACTCAAAATCCCGGCTATGGCACAAGCGAATAAAATCATTCTGACAGCCCTTCTTGCCCTGGCGGCAGCTGTTGCCTCTTGCTCGAAGCTTCCTTTGCAGCAATCGCACAAGTATGCCCCTACGTCCCTGGACAGACGCCAGGGGGTGGACTGCTGGTCGTACATCCAGTCGGCTTCGGATCTCGCCACGATGAAAGAGGCGATTGAAAAATGCGGCATGCAGGACTATTATTCCCAATCAGACAGGAAGTGCACATACCTGCTTCTCGATGAAACGGCTTTTTTCACGTACATCCTTCCATCATTGGAGGTCGGTGATATCGGTGAGGCTCCCGTGGACAAGTTGAAAGACATACTGCTGTTCCATATCATCAAGGGTGAATACGACAGCTACAACGGTGCCGTCGGCTACGACCCGGTCTATGTGCTCACGATGTGGCAGGATGTCAACGCCGTCATGACCATCAAGCTTGACGATTCAGTCTCGAAGTCGAACCGTCAGCAGGACAGGTTGACGCTGATGGAGCAGTGCGGGCGCAGTACAGCCGTGAAGGCCACGTCAAGCGACCTCCTGATGACGAACGGCCCCGCCCATATACTTTCACGAAACTGTGTTTATAAACCATAAGTAAGGAGGCTCCAAGATGAAAAGATTATTGAATATTGCTCTCGCGGCAGGCCTTCTCGCCGGCGTTGTTTCCTGTCAGGAAGACGCTCCGGCTCCCGGCAAAATCGAAATGGAGTTCCAGTTCGACGCCCTGGACATAGATTTGAACGTCTCGGACAATCCCTATGTCATATGCGTGATCAATTCCGAACAGGAACTCTCTTCCGTCTCCATGTTCATAGTCCGCAAGGACGGAACGGAAGAAGCCTACAAGAGTCCCGTGACGGACTTTTACAAACCTACACTGTGCACCATCCATGAGCGACCGATTTACGATGAAGACATGGCGGCGTTCAAGGTAGTGGCGAAGGATATAGGCGGCACCGTGCTGTCCAAGTCCGTCTCCCTCACGATCAATCCGCTCGTGACGGCACCCGTCCTCTCATTTTCCGCCGAAAGCCTGAAGTTTGCGGAAGGAGACCCCATCCCTGCGTTCGGATTTACGGTGGAAGCGCATTCCCCGCTCGTAATCGTGACGGTGGAACTTGTCGAGAGCGGCACACTGACGGAACTGGTTTCGCCCCTGGAGGTCTTCTCCGACCCCATGAAGCTGACTTTCAGTTCCGGTGATTTCGCCCTTACGGACTATGACCTCAACAAGATACCTTCCGCCATCAGGGTCACGGCAACCGACAGCTACGGAAAGAAAGGGATATTCGTACTCCCCATCGACTACAAAGCCCTCCCTTCCCCTGAACTGACGGTGGAGAGCATGGCTGACGTGAATGAGTTCGCGGCCTGCACCGTTTCCGGGACGGCCTCCAGTGAAACCGGGATAACGGAAATCAGCGCATACGCAGTCGGAACGGACTACGAGTGCCCGGTGGGCACAAAAGCCTACGACACGGCCGGGAACTGCTCCTTCAGCATAAACATAGACGGAAATGAAATAAGGGACTATGTCACAGGCATCAAGGTCGTGGCAAAGGATGCCCGCAACAAGACTGCAACGTCCGTTGTTCCCTTGAAGGTTTCTCCGAAGCTTTGGGAGCTGAGCCCGTCCGACAACCTTCTTGCCGTCATTTCAGAGCAGCAGGACGACCCGAAATTCAGGACCATCAAACTCGGACTTCCGTCAGATGGCGTCTATGATCTCGGATCGAATTCATACACCATAACCAAGACCCTTGTACTCGCCGGCACGGGCTTGACACCCGCAACGGTGAAAAGCTCCGCATCCTATACATTCCTTACCAGCGGAGCGGTCGTGGACTCCGTCAGCTTCAGCAACGTCAAGTTCACGTCCAGCAAGAGCGGAGCCGGCATGTTCAACAATTCCGGAGGCTGCAACATAGGCTCGATTTCCGCCAGGAACTGCGTTTTCGAGGGTTCATACTCCGGGGCATACATACGCCTGGGAGGAGGCTGCGTCATCGGTTCAATCACGGTTGACGACTGCATCGTCAAGTGGGCCAACACCAGCGGATCATTCTCGTTCTTCCACATGACACAGTCGTCCGACAAAGTCGCAAGACTCAGGCTGACGAACAGCACCCTTTCCGGCGTATACTATCTCTGGTACTGCAACATCGGAAGCAGCACCATCGAAGCTGAAATATCCAACAATACCTTCGTCAACCAGAAAGGCTCCGCCAACGGCTACTTCGTCAGCTTCACCCAAAGCACGCATAAAGGCAGCCTCTTCCTGAAGAAGAATCTCTTCGGCGGCTCGAACAATATCAAGGGTGCATACAGGATGCTGCGCGCAAATGCCATCAGCCCCGTCACCGAGGACAACTGGTGCACCAAAAGCTGGAAGACATTCTCGGACGACGCGACCAACGGCTCCGTCAACTTCCTTTCCATCTTGCCGGATACGGAAGACAACGATGACATATTTACCGATCTGGCATCATTCGACCTCACCCTCAAAGCCGGGACCAGCGTCCGGACAGCAGGGATAGGCGATCCCAGATGGCTGAAATAACCAATTCAATCATATGAAAAAAGACATTTTCAACTACATGGCTCCGGATATGATCAGTATCCAGTTTGAGCAGAAACAGAGCCTGATGGCCGCTTCAAACGGCTATGAGATCCAGGATTTCGAGGATGAGGGCGATTTGTTTAACTTTTAACCATCCACAGCTATGAAACAGAACATCTTTATCCTTTCGTTCATGGCCGTGGCCGCCATGACATCAGCTTGCCAGAAAAATCTGGATGAAACTGCTCCCGGCAATCTCGTCAAAGTATCTTTCAGCGCGAATCCAGCCGGCACAAGGACAGACATAGACCCTGCCGGAGCTGTGAAATGGAACAGTTCCGACCATCTTTCCGTCTTTACCGACGTGGACGGATCCAACTGTTATGATTTCAGCATCACTTCCCTGAACCCCGAAAAGACCGTCGCGGAATTTGAGGGTTCAGTCCCCAGCAACGGCTCCAGGACAGCCGCCTATGCAATCTACCCTTACAAGCCGGATTATTCAGGAGGGCCCGATGCGGTCGCAGTATCCATTCCGGCAACACAGGCAGACGGAACCAACTACAGCATCATGGCCGGCAAGGGCGTGGTGGCGGGAGACGACTTCTCCGGCGCCCACATGGCGATGAAACATCTCTGCTGGATCTATGACGTGAACATCTCCAATCCTTCGTCCAAGGCGATCAAGGCCGTCCACTTCAGCGCCGGCTCGGGAGTCTTCACGACCGCCGGGACCGTTGACCTGACCTCGGCGACCCCGTCCGTCAGTGCCACCTCAACCGCTAAAACAGTAACGGTCGAGTATGCAACGGCCAAAAGCACCGACGTCACGGCCCGCTTTACCCTCTTCCCACTGTCCTGCTCGGATGTTGACTTCAATATCCATGTCGAATTCGAGGATGGCCTCTATGAGACTTTCGCAGCCGGAAGCATGACCCTGAACATCGCCGCCGGAGCCAGGAAGTCCAACAGCCTGACCCTTGGAAGCGGCGTGGCCAGCAACGCACCATGGGGATGGTACTTCGTCGCCAGCGGCAACATAGTCAACGATGGCACCATAATATCCAATGCGAAAGCAGTACCCGGAGGTAACGGAAAGGATGTCAAGCTTTATCTTGAACCAGGCGGCACATTCTCAACCAGCGCAAGGATCAATCCCTCTGCAACGTTCATGATGGATTCGGATCCTGCCAACAGGCCCACTATCAATCAGGGTTCCGCAGCCATCTTCACGCCCAAGACCGACAATTCATACATCGAGACCATATCGATAAAGAATATCAACCTCGTTGCGGGCTCAAGCCTGGGGAATTCTTACGTGCTCTGGACCAGTGACGAAACAAGCGCATCTATCACCATCGGAAGTATAGAATTCGACAATTGTACGATGCGTGATTATAAGGACGCCCTTGTCATGACCAAGATAAGCGGATCTTCCTCAAGAACCACGGCCGTTACCATAGGCAGCATAATTATCAACAACTGCATTTATAAGGCAAAATCTTCTTATACCGGATCTTATGCACTGTTGAACCTTGACAACTCCGGCTCGACCAGGGATAAGGTTGACGCCGTCACCTTTACAAACAACACCATCGAGTACGTAGGTGCCTTCCTTAAGCTGAATACAAATTCGGCCACCCAGGGGTCAGATTCTTTTGCGCTGACTGTCGAGAACAACACCTTTGCAAACATGAAAGCATGTTCGACGAACGGATTCTTCGATATAATCAATGGCATCAAAGGCACGGCAAGCGTACAAAACAATCTGTTCGTAGGCACCAATGCCAATACAGGCACGAGAAGGGTCCTGCGTGAGGGCAACTCGTCCAACTTCACCAACACATTCGCAAACAACTGGTACACCGTAGAATGGCTGACATTCACCCCGGATTCTTCCTCCGGCAACATGTTGAACTTCCTGACGGATCAGTCAACCCTTACGAACGCCGCCCTTTGCCCCAATTATGCGTCGTCAGACTTTACCGTCGCCGCATCCGATGTAAAGACGGCCGCTGCCGGTGATCCAAGATGGCTCTGATGCGACTGAAGTACGTTATACTGATTCTTTCCATCCTGTCCCTGACGGCCTGTTCCCACAAGGAACCCCGGCCGTCAGGCGACGGGACTTTGAAAGTCTCCATCGGAGTATCCCCTTCATCGAGCCGGGTTTCGGTCGCGGAAGACGGATCCGCCCTGTGGGAGATGAGCGACCGCCTGGCCATATGGTCCGATGCCGACGGAAGCAGTCCGTACGTGTTCACGGCAAAGTCCGTGAACGGGAAGAAGGCTGTCTTCGAAGGCGTGGTGGAAGACCATCCCGAACGGCGCTCCATATATGCCATTTTTCCTTATGGCCCATATGGATCCGATGCCTCCCTGCACCGCGCATCAGCCGCCGTTGCGGACTATGAAAACAGCTGGGACCCGAGATCCGTAAGCATCTCCATCCCGCCTGTTCGTGAGTCGGGGACGTCGTATGTGCTGATGGCCGGCAAAGGTCCGGTTTCGGGTAATGACTTCTCCGGATGCACGGTTTATATGAACCATCTCAGCTGTGTCTGGGACTTCACACTTAAAAACACCTACGGACGCAAGGTCTCGTCCGTGACCCTCAAGACGTCGTCCAACCTTTTCCCGTGCTCCGCGGACATAGATCTGACATCCTCTTCTCCCGCCGATATGACCGTGACCCAATGGTCTGATAAACTGACCCTCGTCTTCCCGGAAGGTGACGCCTCGGCAACGGTAAATGCGCGCTTCTTCCTGCTCCCCCTTGCAGCCAGGGCAGTCGACTCGTTCACCATAGAAGTGGAATATGCCGGAGGAGACTCGGAATCCTTTGTCAGGAGCTGGCCCGGATCCGGCACACAGGCTGGAAAGAAATACACGACCAGCCTCACGCTCGGTGCCGGGAAGCCCTCGGGATCCAAATCCCGCGGCATCCCTTCCCTTGATGAGATGGTCATCTACTCGGCAAGCCCCAGATCGTTCGCGTCCGCGGCCTCGCTTGATGCCATAAGGGCCCGCCTCGACGACATCAAGGCCTTGGGGTGCAACGTCATCTGGCTGTTGCCGATATATGACGGGAGCATAGTCAGGGCTCCTTATGGTTCCCCGTACAGCAACAAGGACCTTTATGCTGTGGGAAGCGAGTATGGAAGCATGTCTTCCCTCATGACCCTTGTCGGCACCGCACATGACAAGGGGATTTCCGTGATCCTTGACTTTATCACAAGGCATACCGGCGCCGATTGCGAATGGCTGTCAACGCATCCTTCCTGGTATGCGGAAGCCTATGCTCCGGATTGTAAGGATGCAGCGCTGTTCAACTGGCCCTCGGCTTATGCGGAGTTGAGACCAGCATTCCTGGACCTGATGAAGTTCTGGATAGACAATGCCAATGTGGACGGATTCCGCTGTGACTCTGCGGTTCCTGCTGAAAAAAGTACAGGAATCCGGACCTCGGACTGGACATGGATAATATCACAGTTAAGGGATTCATATCCGGACCGGTCCCTGCTCCTGCTTGCGGAGGCGGCGCCGGCTTCGACCCTTTCCGCGGGATTCGACCTGAACTACGGCTGGCATTTCTGCGATGCCCTTGAAGAGGTTTTTGCCGGGGCCAAACCGTCCTCGCTCCTTTTCTCGACCAATACGGAGGAAATGGAAAGCGCAGCTGCTGCAGGTTCCGGGAAGGCGCGGATGCGTTATTCCACCAATCATGACAAATCTGCCGCAGCTTCGCCGCTTCAGACCTACCAGTCCCGGGATGGTGCGATGGCAGCGGCAGTCCTTGCATGGACATTGGGAGGAGTACCCATGATCTACGGCTCCCAGGAAATCGCATATCCTACAAAGGTCTCCTTTTTCAAAACCGCAGCGCATGTCATGGACTGGACTGCCAATCCCCAGACAAGGGAAGAATGCCGGAAATTGCTTGCCCTGAGCCGCAGGGCCTCCATTCGGAAAGGAACGACGACGCAGCTTTGCGCTTCCGCCATTGTCGGCTATCTTCGCAGCTACGGCGGAGAAGACGTGCTTGTGCTTGTCAACGTCACAGGCAGCCCTGCCGCTATTCCGTTGAGCTCCGAATACATGTCTGCGACCTATACGGACCTTTACACCGGCGAACCGTTCACATTCAGCGGTAATACGATGTCCGCATACCAATACCTTATTCTCAAAAGATGAATATAAAACCGGCAATAGTTTTGCTTTCTCTGGCCGCAGTCATCGCATCCTGCTGCCAGACCCCCAAAGCAACCCGCATCCTCAAAGGTATTCACGCTCCCGCTTTCAGGGCGGTGGATTATGCCCCAGCCGCAGGGAATGATTTCAGGGCTTCCCTCAACGAAGCCATCAGGCATTGCAGCGAGGAAGGGGGCGGCCGCGTGGTCGTCCCGGCCGGGGAACACGAATGCAACGGGCCGATCATACTTCTCAGCCACGTGGACCTGCATCTCGAAAGGGATGCCAGGATAGTATTCGGGAGCGACACCCGGAGCTACCTTCCCGCCGTGCGGACCATATTCGAAGGGACTGAATTATACAATTATTCTCCCCTCATCTATGCATTCGAAGCGGAGGATATCGCAATCACCGGAGAAGGGGTGCTCGACGGCAGGGCCTCCCTGAGCTTCGCCCAGTTCCGTCCGCAACGCTCTGCCCAGCAAGACACCCTGCGCCAGATGGGGATAGACGGGATCCCTGTCGAGAAAAGGTGCTTCGGGGAAAGGTCGATCCTTCCCCCGAGCATGATACAGCCTTTCGGCTGCAGGAACGTCCTGATCGAGGGTGTGACGATACTGGACAGTCCCTATTGGGTCATCCATCCCGTCCTGTGCGACAACGTGACGGTACGCGGAGTGAATATTTCCAGCTACAACCTCAACAACGACGGCTGCGACCCTGAATTCACTTCGAACGTCCTGATTGAAGACTGCACCTTCGACTGCGGAGACGACGCCATCGCCATCAAGGCCGGGCGCGACCAGGACGGCTGGAGGGTGGGAGTACCGACAAGGAACATCCTGATCCGCAACTGCCGCTTCAACTCGAAGTGCAACGGACTTTGCATAGGGAGCGAAATGTCCGCAGGGGTTGAGAACGTCATGGCCGAGAATATCTCCATTGGAGCCTGCCACAGCGCAATCTATTTCAAATCGAACCTCGACCGTGGCGGATACATAAGGAACGTCCATGTCAAGGATATTGTCTGCGACACCGTCCGGACGGCTTTCATCCGCTTCGAAACTGCATATCACGGAGCGCGCGGAGGCCATCATCCGACAACTTTTGATAACTTTATTGTGGAAAACATCCATGGCCGTGCTTCAGGGCAATGCGGTTTCTACGCCGTCGGCATCGAGGACAAACCCTTGGGACGCATATTACTGAAAGACGTGGATCTCGAACGAGCCCCGGAGCCGTATGTGCTTCGATATGCAGACGACGTCGAGTTCCGCAATGTCAGGATCTCCGGCCGGAAGATGGACCGCCGTCCGTCGGAAACTGAATCATCCAAATTGAGAACTTTTTGAGTATGAAAAGAACCGCTTTGATACTTGCTTTCTGCCTGATGGCCTCCGCCGCGTTTTCGGCGGATTATTCCATCCGTGATTTCGGGGCCGAGCCCGGAAAGATGGTCACCGGATCCATTCAGAAGGCAATCGACAAATGCTCCTCTGACGGAGGAGGACGTGTTGTCCTGCCCCGCGGCGAATGGAATTCCGGGACATTGGAGTTGAAGGATGGGGTGATCCTGTATCTGGAACCCGGCGCCGTCTTGAGAGGCAGCACCCGGAGGGACGACTATACCAAGAATTTCATCCGGGCCGTCAAGGTTTCGAATATCGGGGTGGAAGGCTATGGTACGGTGGATGGCTCCGGTTATGCATTCTGGAAGGTCAATGCAAACGGTTTTTATGAACATGACCGCCCCGTTCCCGGATACATGCTGTATTTTGAGGGATGCCGCAATGTCATCGTGAAAGGCGTGAGGCTTACCAATGCCGAAAGCTGGACCCTGCACCTGCTGGGCTGCCAGGATGTTGCCGTGCGCGACGTTGTCATCAGAAATCCCCTCCACGGCCCTAACAACGACGGAATCGACATACAGGCCTGCAAGAACGTGACGATCTCGGGATGCGACATTTACACTTCCGATGACGCCATAGTACTTAAGAACCGTCATCCTTCGTATTACCATATTCCCTGCGCCAATGTGGCAATCACGAACTGCATCGTCACGTCCGTGTGCAATGCGCTGAAGATAGGGACTGAGACCATCGGATCGTTCCGCAACATCACTTTCAGCAACTGCACCGTCCGCCAGGCCCAGCCTACGGATGAGCTTGCAAAAGTGCGGGCCTCGTCAAAGGGCAAGAGGATGCGCGCCATCTCGGGAATCTCGATAGAGAGCGTGGACGGGTCTGACATTAATGGTGTAACCTTCAGCAATATCGTGATGGAGGACGTGTGCTGCCCCATCTTCATAAGGCTGGCGAACCGCGGGGCCGGGGTCCAGAAGAACAATCCCCCCCGTCCGGGAAGGATCCGCAACGTCGTCATCTCGAACGTAACCTGCCGCAACGCCATGTACTCATCCTCGATTACCGCCATCCCGGGTAGTTTCATTGAGAACGTCATCCTTGACAATATAATCGTCACTGCGAAAGGCACCGACGATGCCATGCTGCCGGAAAAGCAAGTCGCCGAAAAGGAGGATGCCTATCCCGATGCCCATATGTGGGGAGATCTTCCTTGCTCCG
The DNA here is from genome assembly GCA_016281435.1 of Bacteroidales bacterium. Next base: position 42,876 of record JAEEIQ010000067.1, on the reverse strand, counting down.
CCTTCTTCGTGCGTCATGCGAAGAATATCAGCATGAGCAACGTCAAGTGCATGCTTGACGCCACCGATATCCGGCCCCTCTGCATATTCGACGATGTGAAGGACCTCTCCGTCAACGGGCTGGTGTCGGACATCAACCATTCCGGCAACGCTGCTTTCAGGCTGTCAAGTGTAGAAGAAGGCTCCTTCTCATCAATCCGTCTCAACGGAACCCCGAAATACTTCTACGACCTCAGGGGGCAGAACAACACGAACATCCACATCTCAGACACGGATCCCACGAAAGTACGCTCCGAAAAATCCTGCAGCGTAGTCCAGCAGACATCGTTCAATCTGTTATGAGGTGCTCTCGTCTGGCAGCAAGCCTTGCCTGCATATTGCTCTCCGGCGCGGTTTCAGCAGCGGCTGGACCTGGGCTGATGATGCGCATCAATAGCGAGACGGGCGTTTTCGCAAAGGGAGACAGCATAAAGGTGAGCGCTGTCGTACCGTCCGGACTGGAAGGGCGATATTCGCTTCGTGTCCAAAGATACGGCACAATCCTGTCCGACGAGGAAGTCTCCCTGGCGGCGGGAGAAAGCGTGATTTATGCCAACACCTTCAACGAAAGCGTTTCCGTCATGGTCAGGCTTGCGCCCGCTTCCCGCCCGAAACAAAGTGAGAGCGTCGGATTCATTGTTGCACCTGAAGACTTGCGCCCCGGATTCGATATCCCCGCAGATTTGAGGGAGTATTGGGACGGGGAGTTACGCGCCATGAGGGCCCTCAAACCGAAGGTCAAGAAAAGTCCTGCTGTCGGAATCAGTGACAGGGACGCGCAGGAGATAAGGTGCTACAGAATTGAAATCCCCTTGCCTTCGGGCAATCCCTGCCGGGCTTATGTGGCATATCCGCTGAACGCCGCAAGGAAATCATTGCCTTTATTTGTCAGTTTTCATGCCGCAGGGGTGAACAGGCCGCACGTGCAGGCCCGCGCTAGCAACGTCGTTGCGATGGCCAGGAAAGGCTGCATCGCCGTCGATATAAACGCACATGGCATCCTCGACGACCAGCCGGAAGATTATTACAGGCAACTGGACGAAGGGGAACTGAAGGACTATGCCCTTAAACCGTTCTCAGGGGTGGACGATTATTACTTCCACAACATGTACCTCCGGGACATACGGGCCATTGATTACGCAACTACCTTGAAGTGTTGGGACGGCCGGCGCATTATCCTCAGGGGCGGGAGCCAGGGAGGCGGGCAGGCGCTTGCAGTAGCAGGAATAGACCGGCGCATCAGCCATGTCTGCGCAATCTATCCGGCCATCACGGATACGGGTGCTTCCCTTCTGGGCAGAAGGCCCGGCTGGCCGGCTTCAATTAATTCTCGCTTTGCCTGCACCGCCCTCGGACAGTCAATGATGGCTTATCATGATGCCGCGGTGCTCGTCTCCTTATTCACCGGCGACCTGTACATGGAAGCCGGCAACGCCGACACCGTCCAGGACCCCGCAGCGGTAGTGGCTGCATATAACAATGCAACGGCTGCCAGCTCGAAACAGATCCACTTCTTCCCCTCCTGCGGCCATAGTGGCCCTCCAGTATGGGCAAAGGAAAAATGGGAGGAAAAAGTATTGCATCATAGGGAACTCTTCCTGAAAGATGCCCTGAAATGAACTATATTTACTGTTTGTCAATAATTATTTATTTATGTCAAAACACTTCCTCAACATAGTCGTTTTATTGGCTGTTCCTTTTCTGTCCGGCGCGCAGAATCCGGCGGCAGATCCGAAGGCTACGGTGACAAGCGGCAATGCCCGCTTTACGGTGCTTACGGACAGGATGATACGTATGGAATGGTCCGAGGACGGAGTCTTCGAGGACAGGGCCAGCCTGACGTTCGTGAACAGGGAAATGCCGGTGCCGAAGTTCAGCGCAGGCGACAGGAACGGCGTCCTGACCATCAAAACCCCCTCCCTTACGCTGACCTACCGGGAAGACGGTGAATTCAGCGCCGACAACCTGAGCGTGAAGTTCAGGATGAAGGGCAAAACGGTCGAATGGGTCCCCGGCGCAGATGCTTCCGGCAACCTGAAGGGAACCACCCGCACGCTGGACCGCTGTGAAGGCTTTTCGCAGATAAGCCGCGACGGCAAGGAACTCGAAAATGGCATACTCTCCAGGGACGGATGGGCAGTAGTCGATGATTCACGGAACTTCCTTCTGGAGGAAGACGGATCGTCATGGGGCAGCTGGGTGAAGGCGCGCAGCAGCGTCCGTCGCCAGGACTTGTACCTGTTTGCTTACGGCCACGACTACAAGGCTGCCCTCAAAGACTACACGGCAGTCGCCGGGAAGATCCCCCTGCCGCCCAGGTACACCCTCGGATACTGGTGGAGCCGCTATTGGATCTACACCGACGAGGAAATCCTTGGCCTCGCCTCGGAAATGCGCCGCAGGGACATTCCCCTCGACGTGTTCGTCATCGACATGGACTGGCATGAGACCTGGAAGGAGCTTAAGAAACGCTGCCCGACGGACCCGTTCGGGCAAAAGACCGGATGGACCGGCTACACCTGGAACCGCGACCTCTTCCCGGATCCTGAAGGCTTCCTGCATGACCTCCACGCCCTCGGATGCAAGACGGCGCTGAACCTCCATCCTGCGTCCGGAATCCAGCCCTTCGAGGACTGCTACGGCCGCTTCGTCGAGGACTATCTGGCCCGGACGAATGATTATGACGGACCGGAAGGCTATGTTTACGGTGAAGGCGGTTATCGTTTCGCCGGCGCTGAGCAGGCCTCCGGGAAAGCGGGCTGGCGGGCCCCCGTGCCTTTCCGCGCGGACCAGCAGGCCTGGGCCGACTCCTATTTCGAAACCGTCATCCATCCCCTTCAGAGGCAGGGCGTCGACTTCTGGTGGCTGGACTGGCAGCAGTGGAAGGAAAGCAAATATGTCGAAGGACTGAGCAATACCTTCTGGCTGAACCACATATTCTGGAATGACAAGGTCCGGGAAGGCCGGAGCCGGGGGACTGAAGCCGAAAGGCCGCTCATCTACCACCGCTGGGGAGGCCTCGGAAGCCACCGCTACCAGCTGGGCTTTTCCGGCGACACCTATGACGAATGGGATGTGCTGGCCTTCCTGCCGTATTTCACCGCGACGGCATCCAATGTAGGTTATGCCTACTGGGGCCATGACATAGGCGGGCACATGCAGAAGCCCGGCAAGGGCCCTACGGACGGAGAAATGTACACCCGCTGGCTGCAGTACGGCGTCTTCACGCCCATATTCAAGACCCATTCCACGCAGAGTGCCAAACTGGACCGCAGGATATGGTCCTATCCTGAGTTCTACCCGGCCATGAAGGCGGCCATAGAGCTGCGTTATGCCCTTTCCCCATACATCTACACCGCAGCACGGGAAGCCTATGACAGCGGTATCGGTATCTGTCGTCCCCTGTATTACGACTACCCGGAAACTGACGCGGCATACGAAAACAACGAGGAGTTCTTCTTCGGGGACAGGATATTGGCGACGGCTCTCTGCCAGCCCATGAAGGATGGCAAGACCGAAAGGAAGATGTGGTTCCCCAAGGGATGCAACTGGTACGATATGGCCCATCACCGCATGGAAATCGGCGGCACCGCGCGTACCCTTGAATATGCCATCGATGAGAATCCCTGGTATGTCAAGGAAGGATCTGTCGTCCCCCTGGCCGGGGAAGGCATTTCCAACCTTCAGGAAGAAAAAGCGGAATTGCGGCTGCTTGTCGTTCCCGGAACCGGGCTGGACAGGTTCTCCCTGTATGAGGACGACGGCATCTCGCAGGCTTACGAGAAGGACTATGCACGTACTCTCATTACAAAGGAGAGCACGTCGAAGAGCCTTCGCCTGATTATCGGTCCGAGGGAAGGGACATACAAAGGCGCCCTGCCTGAGCGAAGGCTGACCCTGCTGCTCGAAGGATGGACAGGCGTTCCTTCAAAGGTCCTTGTCAACGGGTCTGCTGCGAAAGTCACCTCCGCGGCCTCGGAGCACTCCGTTTCCGTCACCCTTCCCCCGATTCCAGCCGGCAGGCGGACGGTCATAGATATTCAATAGCCGAAATTGAATTATTCTTGCTATCTTCGTCCAGGAAATTGAAACGTTATGGGACTTCTTGACGGAAAAGTCGCCCTGATCACGGGCGCGGCGCGCGGAATCGGCAAGGCCATCGCGCTGAAGTTCGCCTCCGAAGGGGCTGATGTAGCTTTCACGGATCTCGCCATCAACGAGGTGGCTCAGCAGACCATAAATGAACTCGAAGCCTTCGGCGGCAAGGTCAAGGCCTATGCTTCGAACGCCGCTGATTATGAAGCGACACACGAGGTCGTGAAACAGATACTTGAGGATTTCGGGAAAGTGGACATCCTGGTGAACAACGCCGGAATCACCCGCGACACCCTTATGCTCCGCATGGAGGAGTCCCAGTGGGACGCGGTCCTGACCGTAAACCTGAAATCCGCATTCAACTTCATCCATGCGCTTACCCCGGTAATGGCACGCCAGCGCAGCGGGAGCATCATCTCGATGTCCTCCGTCGTCGGCATGCACGGCAATGCCGGACAAGCAAACTATTCAGCGTCCAAGGCCGGTCTCATAGGCCTTACGAAGTCCATAGCGAAGGAGATGGGCCCCCGCGGCATCAGGGCCAACTGCATCGCTCCGGGATTCATCCTGTCGGAGATGACGGAAGCCCTCCCCGAGGAGGTGCGCAAGGAATGGATCAAGACCATTCCGCTGCGGCGCGGAGGCACACCGGAAGACGTTGCCGGCGTGGCCCTGTTCCTCGCCAGCGACCTGTCGGCCTATGTCAGCGGACAGGTAATCAGTTGCTGCGGAGCCATGGCCTGCTAGGGCCATGTCCCCGCTCCCGTCCTGGAAGACCGTACTGACGGCGATGGCGGATTTCGCGTTCCCGCGGACCTGCCTTGCCTGCGGGCGCAGTCTGGAGCCGGATGAACGGGATCTTTGCGGAGACTGCCGCGCCGACCTGCCGCTGACGCGCTTTTCCCGCATGTCGCACAATCCGATGGCCGACCGCTTCAACGCCCGGCTGCAGGAACGGCTGGACCTGCTCCCGGACGCTCCTTTCGAGCCATACGCCTATGCTACCGCCCTATTCTTCTATTCCTCCGAATCCCCGTACAGCGCTATAACCAAGCACCTTAAATACGGGCGCGGTTTCGGGGCAGGAAGGCGCTTTGCAGCCATGCTAGGTGAAGAACTTGCCGCCTCGCCGCTTTTCGGCGACGTGGACCTGGTCGTCCCGGTGCCCCTGCATTTCAGCCGCAGATGGAAAAGAGGGTACAACCAGGCGGAGATAATTTCGAAAGAAGTCGCCCGCGTGCTCGGAGCCGCACACGATCCGGGGCTTCTTCGCCGCTCCAGACGCACCCGCACGCAGACTGCGCTCTCGGTTGAAGAAAAGATGAAGAACGTCAACGGAGCATTCACAGTGCCGGAAATGCGCCGTAAGAAGCCTCTTCCGCAGTGCCGGCATATCCTTCTGCTGGACGACGTGTTCACGACCGGATCCACCCTGGCCGCCTGCCACGCCGCTCTGCGGGAATTCTTCCCTGTAAAGGTCCGCATCTCCGCCGCCGCCATGGCATATACCGGGGAATACTGACCTGCTCCATCCAACCTGACAAACACCTGCTCCATCCAACCTGACAAACACCTGCTCCATCCAACCTGACAAACACCTGCGCGCAACACCACCGCCAGGGGCCATTCAACGGGGGCCCGTGCGCGCAGATCGGCACAAAAAGTCACGACCTGCGCGTTGCACATAGTCCAAGAAGTACTCTCATCCATTGGGAGCGCGCAGGTGTTTTGCGGGATGAAAAAGCGGCAAGTCGCCAAAAAATGCTATTTTTGTGAATATGTACAAGCTCGGCGATTATCTGCATAACGGCGTTCTGTACCTGAACAACATGCTGCGGCCCCGGCACCGGAAGCTCGGTCAGCTGATGCTCTATGCGAACACGACATGCCAGTCGCAATGCAGGCACTGCTCCATATGGAAAAAGCCGCACGAGCACCTGACGCTGGACGAGATAAAGGCAATTGTCGGGAGCCGATGCATCACCCGCAGGACCACAATCGGTCTCGAGGGCGGAGAGTTCCTGATGCACCCGCAGGCCTTCGGGATCCTCGAATGGTTCTCCCGTAACCACCCCAACTACACCCTGCTCAGCAACGGCCTCGCACCCGCAAAGTTGATCGAGGCTGTGCGCAGATACCGTCCGAGGCATGTCTACATCTCCCTCGACGGGGACAAGGAGAGCTACCAGGCCGTACGCGGACGGGACGGGCACGACAAGGTCATCGAGTGCATTGAGGCGCTAAAGGACGAGGTCCCCCTTTCGCTGATGTTCTGCCTCACCCCCTGGAACAGCTTCAAGGACATGGACTACGTCATCGGGGTCGCGAAAAAGTACGGCATCGACGTGCGCATCGGCATCTACGGGACCATGGACTTCTTCGACACCACGGCGGAGCTCCTCGAGGCGTCCGGCTTCACGGAACAGATCCCGGAAAGCATACATTCCACAAGCGAGAACTACGATTTCGTGGCCCTGTACGACCAGTGGCGCAGCGGCAACCTGAAACTCCGCTGCCAGAGCATATTCAGCTACCTGGTCATACACAGCAACGGGGACGTGCCGGTCTGCCAGAACCTCGGGACGGTACTCGGCAATATCAGGCAGAGGCCTCTGGATGATATCCTCCGGGACCCTGAGACCAACCGCACCCAGTGCCGGCTCTCGAAGGAATGCAACGGCTGCTGGATCAACTTCCACCGTAAATACGACATAATCCTCGTGCGGAATTTCGAGCGGCTGCTGCCGAAAAAACTCGTCGAACTCTTTTACGGCCCGTACCAGTGGACGGCCGATCCGAAAACCACTTACAGAAAACACCTCAAGGAGATACGCAAATGACTGAAGGACTGATCAAAAGATACAAGGCTCTCAGGACGGAGCGCTTCCTCGGCGAAGTCTGCGCCCGCAAATACGCCTTCGTCGGCATGGGACAGCACAGCCTTTCCAACCTCTACCCCGTGCTGGACTATCTCAAAGTGCCCCTCAAGTACATCTGCGTGACTTCGGAGCGCAAGGCAGCCCTGATTTCGGCGAAGTTCCCCGGAGTGCAGGGAGTGGCATCGCTGGAAACGGTCCTTTCCGACCCGGAAGTGGCCGGAGTCTTCGTCGCCGCCGCACCTGCAGCCCATTTCGGCATCGGATCGAAGGTGCTTGCTGCCGGCAAGGCCCTGTTCATAGAGAAACCGCCCTGCTCCTCCATGAAGGAGCTTGAAAGCCTTGCAGAAGCCGCAGGGAACGGCATTTTCGAAGCCGGCCTGCAGAAACGCTACGCTCCGGCGGTCCGGATACTGGTCTCCAGGCTTGAACATCACCTCCCTTCGCATTATGACCTTCACTACCGCACGGGGGCATACCCGGAAGGGGACGCTCTTATGGACCTCTTCATACACCCCCTGGACATGGTCACGGCCATCTTCGGGGAGGCGACGATGCTTTCATGCACCCGCCCGGGGGAGAAGACTGCCGGAGCGGAAACGCTTCTGCTGACCCTCGGGCATCCGCACGGAGTCATCGGCACGCTTGAACTGTCGACCGCATATAGCTGGAAGACCGCCTGCGAAAGCCTTTCCGTCTGCACCGGAAGGGGCGCGTACAGGCTCGAGGGCATGGATGAATTGTCTTTCTGCCCGTTACAGGGCAAGGTCTTGGGATTACCTGTCGAGAAAGTGCGTCCGCGTACGGAAACGGTGGAGTATCTTTACAAGAGGAACGGGTTCAATCCTGTCATCTCCGACAATCAGGTGGTCTCAGCGGGCTATTTCGACGAAATCCGCGCCTTCGTTTCCGCTGTAGAGGCATGTCCCGCTTTCCCGGCCCCGCACCAGGGCCGTCCCGACGCCCGCTCCCGGGCCAAGGCGCACCCTATCCTCAGCAGTTTCGACGACATACTTCCCACCTATCGCCTGCTGGACAAAATCGCCGTGGCAGCAAAGTAACTATCTGCCGCCTGCCGGATTGTCGTGGCGCCAAAGTTGCTATCTGCTGCCTTTCAGAATCGCAGCCAGGTAGTTATCTACGGCCTGCCGGCGCGTGGCAGCTAAACTACTATCTGTCAGCTGATAGGCTATATACGCTTCCATCGAAATCGAGGGAAGCATGAGGGCTCTTTTTGTTGATTTCCAGTTGTTTAGCTGCCACGGGCAAACTGTGCGACGACGGAGAGGGGGACGGAGGAGGGGGACGGAGGAGAGGGACGGAGGAGAGGGACGGAGAGAGGGGCGAAGGAGAGAGAGGGGGAGGAGGGAAGAGAGAAGAGAGGAGAGAGAGAGGGAAGAGGGAAGAGAGCAGGGAAAGAACGATGGCAACAAAAAAAAGCGGATGACCTTTCGGGCCATCCGCTTTCCGTTTTGCCGAAAAGCTTAGTCGTTCAGGGATATCCTCTTGAAGACGACGACCTTGGCATCCTTGTCGGCCTTCTCGATGGCGGCCTTCACGGAGATCTTGTCGTCGGACATCTGATATTCCTGCTCCTCGAGGGTGCTCTCCTTGAAGAACTTCTGGACGCGTCCGTTGGCGATGTTCTGGATCATCTGCTCAGGAAGGTTGGCGGCTTTCTGCTCGCCGACGGTCTTGATAATCTCGCGGGCCTTGGCGGCCTGCTCGGGAGTGATCCATCCCTTCGCGGTGTTGGACTCGATGTGGTCCTCGCTATCAACGTGGGCGGGATTGATGCCGGCCTTGGTCAGGGCGGCGTCGATCGCCTTCTTCACGAGCTCGTCCTTGGTCTTCTGGACCGCGACGTTGAACTCGTTCTCGATGATCTCGGGAGCGCAGTCTTCCTTGGAGATGGAAACGGGGTTCATGGAAGCGACCTGCATCACGACACCCTTTGCGATGTCGGTGGGGACTTCCTTGTTGAATCCCACGAGGGCGCCGAGCTTGCCGTTGATCTTGTGGATGTACTCCACGACGAACGGAGCCTCGACGAAGGAATAAGCCACGAGGACGTGCTTCTCTCCGGTCTTGCCGGTCTGGGCCTCGACAGCCTCTTCGACGGTGTAGCCGTCAGCCATCTTGCAAGCCTTGAGGGCTTCGATGTCTGCAGGGCAGTTCGCGATGGCGACATCGGCGATCGCGTCGGCGAGGTTCTGGAAGTCCGCGTTGCGGGACACGAAGTCGGTCTCGCATCCGAGGCACACGAGGATGGCCTTGTTTCCGTTCACACGGGCCTTGACGGCACCTTCGGAAGTTTCGCGGTCAGCCCTCTTGGCGGCCACGAGCTTGCCCTTCTCACGGATGATGGCGATTGCTTTGTCGAAGTTGCCTTCCGCCTCGACGAGGGCCTTCTTGCAGTCCATCATTCCGGCGGCGGTCATCTTGCGCAGCTTCATTACATCTGCAGCCTTGATTTCCATAATCTGTTCTTTTAATAAAGGTCAAACTTACTTCTCGGCCTCGGCTGCGGGAGCCTCGGCTTCTGCGACGGGTTCGGCAGCGGGAGCCTCTTCGGCCTTGGCGGCCTTGCGGGCGCGGAGCTTGCGCTCTGCGGGCTTCGCTTCGGTCTCCTCTTCCGTTGCGGCTTCCTTGTCCTTCTCGAGCTTGCGCTCTTCAAGGCCTTCCTGGATGGCGGCGCAGAGGATGTTCATGATGCACTCGATAGACTTCGTCGCATCGTCATTTGCCGGTATTACATAATCGACAGGTGTGGGATCGCAACATGTATCAACCATTGCGAATACCGGGATATTCAGACGGTTGGCTTCCTTGACGGCGTTGGCCTCTTTCTGGATATCGACGACGAAGATCGCTGAAGGGAGACGGCTCATATCCTTGATGGAGCCGAGGTTCTTCTCGAGTTTCGCCCTCTGACGGTCGACCTGGAGACGCTCTCTCTTCGCGAGTTTGTCAAAAGTGCCATCCTCCTTCATCTTGTCGATGGTGCTCATCTTCTTGATGGCCTTGCGGATGGTAGGGAAATTGGTAAGCATTCCGCCGGCCCACCTCTCAGTCACGGAGGGCATGTTGACCGCGGTGGCCTTCTCGGACACGATGTCCTTGGCCTGCTTCTTTGTGGCGACGAAGAGGATCTTGCGGCCGCTCTTGGCCAGAAGCTTCATCTCTTCAGCTGCCTCGTCTATCTTGACGACGGTCTTGTGCAGGTCGATGATGTGGATCCCGTTCTTCTGGTCGAAGATGTAGGGAGCCATCTTGGGGTTCCACTTGCGGGCGAGATGTCCGAAGTGTACGCCTGCATCAAGCAGTTCTTGGAAATTTGTACGTGACATTTTTGTTTGTTTTTCTTTTTGTTTCTCTCCCCTTCTCAAGGGGCCTCTTTTCATCAATCCCGAAGTAACGCTGTGAGCGGTCTTCCGGATTTTCCGCAGCGCGGCAACTGCTCTTCAGGGAGCGGTTTGGAACCGCGTCTGTGCAGTGGTGTAAAGCGGCAGGTGTTTAACGCTTGCTGAACTGGAAGCGCCTGCGTGCACCGGGCTGACCGGGTTTCTTGCGCTCGACCTCGCGTGCGTCGCGGGTGAGGAAACCGGCTGCCTTGAGCACGGAACGGTATGCTTCCTTGTCAACCTCGCAGAGGGCGCGGGAGATCCCGAGACGGATAGCTTCGGCCTGACCCTTGATGCCACCGCCAACGATGGTGATCTTGGTGTCGAACTGGCCTGCGGTCTGGGTGACCTCGAACGGCTGATTGACGATGTAGCGGAGCGCATCCTCGGCGAAGTAGTTCTCGAGGGGACGTCCGTTGATGGTCATCTGTCCGTTGCCGGCTGAGAGATAAACGCGAGCCACAGCTGCTTTACGTCTTCCAAGGGCGTGTGTCTGTTCCATTTGCTCTGTTTAAATTTCGTCCAACTTGATAACTTTAGGGTTCTGGGCCTGGTGCGGATGCTCGGGACCGGCATAAACATGCAGGTTGCCAAGAATCACGGCGCCAAGACGAGTCTTGGGGAGCATACCCTTGACTGCTCTCCTGACGAGCTCGGTGGGCCTCTTCTCGAGGATCTCCTTCGGCGTGGTGAAACGCTGTCCACCCGGATATCCGGTGTAGCGCGTGTACACGCGGTCGGTCATCTTCTTGCCCTTGAGGGCGACCTTCTCCGCATTGACGACGATGACGTTGTCACCGCAGTCGACGTGCGGGGTGAAACCCGCCTTGTTCTTGCCACGGAGGACAAGAGCCACGCGGGAAGCGAGACGACCAAGTGCGAGATCCGTCGCGTCAATGACGACCCACTCTTTCTGTACGGTATTCTTGTTCAAAGAGACCGTTTTGTAGCTTTGTGTGTCCACTGTCTTGATCTTTAAATAGTTAATAAAAATTGCGATCCCTGTTCATATTAGGGGTCGCAAAGGTACTTAAATTTTCCGGAAAAACAAAATCCCGGTCCCTTACAGGAGGAAGTTCACCTGGACAAATGCGTTGATGGCAGTTGCTACGAAGAGGAAAACTATAAGGGACGCGACGATGACGCCTATGACCCTCAGCCTCTTGAACCAGATGCTTCCGTTCCATCCGACCGTCTGGAACATGCTCCAGAAGCCGTGCACGAGGTGCATCCATATTGCGGCGAACCATACGAGATAGAGCGCAAGGATCCACCATTTGCCGAACGTGGCGCAGAGCAGGTAATAGGGATTATTCTCGAAAGTTCCGATCCCGAACATCTCGGGGAGCTGCATCTTGGCCCAGAAATGGGTCAGGTGGAAGCCAAGGAAGCCGAGGATGACGATTCCGAGGACGAACATGTTGCGCGCGGACCATGAATCGGCGGCAGCCTTCGAGGAGACCTCATAGCGCTTCACGCCACCGCGGGCGCGGATGTTCTGCCATGTCAGCCAGCAGCCGTATCCGATGTGCACGAGGAAGCCCAGCGCCAGGATGGGAACCATGATGCTGATGACCGGGGTGGACATGAAGTCGCAGCCCAGCTTGAAGAGGCCGTCCCCGGCGGAGAAGAGCACATCGTCATCGGCGGCGATTCCGAACTTTCCGGTGAAGCTGTCGATCACTGAGAAGAAATTGATCGTTCCGTGCAGGAGCAGGAAGATGATGAGGAAGGCGCCGCTGACGGCCTGAATGAATTTCTTGCCGATTGACGAAGTAAAGAAATTTGCCATTTATCTATAATTTGGATGCAAATGTAGCAATTTTCCCGGATAAAAGTTATCTGAGGAATGCCCATTTGGTAAAACCGGCGGTGGAGAAGTATAATTCTTTGCCATCATCCGACACGCACATGGGGAATGAACTGAAAACATCCTGATACGTCATTCCTTCAATCCAGTGATATTTCGAATTGTTGAAACTGAAGTTCTCAAAGTCGATATCGGCTTCTCCGGCAGACCAGCCGCCGTCTGAGGATTGTCCGTACTCGCCCCAGGTGGGGTTGAAAATAAATACTCCGTTCTCGATTTTGTAAGTTCCTCTGAGATGGCAGCCCCAGGCGTGGACGTAGAGATCCACCTGATTTCCCTTCACGACGAAACTGGCCGTTCTGTCATAGTTTCCGCTGCCCTTGATTCCAGTGTGGGGAGCGTCATAGCGGCCGTCCTTCAAGGTGCCGGACTGAACCTGTGCCCCTTTCTTATAATAGAGAGAACTTATTTTTTGTTTCCCGGAGAAATCGTCTTCGTATTCAGATTCGGTAACCAGAGCGGCTTTCCCGCCAAGAAACTTGACTTTTACATCCATCCTCACCATTTCATCCGACTCCGGATCCGACGATTCTGTCAATATAATTAAGTCAGAGCCTTTCAGCTCCCATTTTCCTTTAGTTAGCACGTCATCGTCCGTTTGGGAATATTTGCCATCCTTTCCGAATGTCATGGTCTGGTTAAAACCGGCGATGGTGTTAGTCCACTCTCCTACCAGAGCATCGTCATTTACTGAATTCTTCTCTTTTTCGCAAGCGCAAAGGAGCAGGCCGAAGGCCGCAAAGATCAGTGTCAATTTTTTCATAATCCTCTACTGTTTTTTAAGGGTTAACTCCCAAATATAGGTAAATAATTGGAGATGTCGCATTATTTCGGTACTTTTGTTACCAAATAATTGGAAAATGTACAAGAGAGTACTGCTCAAACTCAGCGGCGAGAGCCTCGGCGGCCCGGCCGGCAAGGGAATCGAAGTCGAATGCCTGAAAAAGTATGCCTCCGAGGTGGCTGAAGCCGTCCGTGCAGGACACCAGATCGCCATCGTGAACGGCGGCGGGAACATCTTCCGCGGCCTGCAGGGCATGGGCAAGGGCTTCGACCGCGTCAGCGGGGACCGCATGGGCATGCTCGCGACCGTCATAAACGGACTCGCACTCGCCTCTGCACTGAGGCAGGAAGGCATCGATGCGGAAGTTTTCACAGCGACCCCCATGGCGCCGGTGGCCCGCTACTATGTGCGCGAAGACGCGGTCAAGGTCATGGAAGAAGGCGGGGTCGCCATCCTCGCCGGAGGGACGGGCAACCCTTATTTCACGACTGATTCCGGAGCGGCCCTCCGCGCCCTCGAAATCGGCGCGAACGCCCTCCTGAAAGGGACGCGCGTGGACGGAGTCTATACCGCCGACCCAGAGAAGGATCCTTCGGCCGTCAAATACGATGAGCTGACTTTCGGCAAGGCCCTTGCAGACCGGCTCAAGGTCATGGACGCCACCGCCTTCGCCCTCTGCGAGCAGGGGCCCGTGCCCATCGTCGTTTTCGATATCAACGCTCCCGGCGCCCTTGCGGCCATACTCAAGGGCGAGAAGGTCGGGACTCTTGTTCATGCTTAATATAAGAATCAAAGAATATGTTGACAGACAGAGCAAAGGAAATCGTCGGCGCAGCTGACGAGAAAATGCAGGAAGCCGTGGCCTTTCTCGAGGAAGACCTCAAGAACTATCGCGTAGGCAAGGCCAACCCGTCCATCTTCAAGGGTGTGATGGTGAACTATTACGGGACCCCCACTCCCCTGCAGCAGGTTTCTTCCATCACCACCCCCGACGCCAAGACCCTGGCCATACAGCCCTGGGAAAAGAGCCTTATCGGAGCTATCGAGAAAGCCATCCTTGATGCGAACATCGGACTGACCCCGTCCAACAACGGCGAGATCATCCGCTGCGTCGTGCCTGCCCTGACTGAGGAAAGGCGCCGCGACCTCATCAAAAAGGCAAAGGCAGCCGGAGAGAACGTCAAGGTCACGATACGCAACGCCCGCCGCGACGCCGTGGACACCCTGAAGAAGGCCCAGAAGAACGAAGGGATGTCCGAGGACACCGAGAAGGAGGCCGAAGGCGAAGTGCAGAAGATCACCGACAAGAACGTCAAGTCCGTCGATGAGATCGTCTCCGCAAAGGAAAAGGAAATAATGACCGTCTAAAGCGAATCCTCAAGCAGGTCGGAGAAGATCGTCTTTTCCGCCTCCGAAAGGAATTCAGCCCGGATGGGCAGATAGAACATCCTCTCGCGCAGCTGCGGGGGGATTTTTTTCGCGTCCGCGACCCTGCGGGCGTCTTTCTCCGTGGTCATCAGGACGGCCGTGGGCCATTTTGTAGCCGCAGCGGAAAGGCTGGCGAAGTCGGCACGGCTGTAGCGGTGGTGGTCCGGGAAACGGAAGCGGCGCACTATCTTGTACTTGTCGCAGAGGTAGCGGCGCATGGCCCCGTCGTTCGCGATACCAGTAAAGAGGATCAGCCGCTTGGAGTACACGTAGCGGGGATCGGAGTCTTCGAAGACCGGCAGCGGAGCGTCGTAATCCACCGTCGTGTAGAACACGTGCTGGACCTTTCCCTTCGCGGTTGTTCCGGCGCAGGTCGAGGTGGCGAAGTCCCGCAGGCCGAGGGTATAGGCGAAGGAGGTCTTCTCCCAGTTGTCCAGTTCGTGGGGGCACTTGGTGACTATTATGATGTCCGCCGAGTGCAGCCTGGACGGCAGGTCGCGCAGACGTCCGAAAGGCATGAGACGGTCCTTGTAGACCGGCCGGTTCCAATCGACCAGCACAATGTCGAGGGTCGCCTTGAGCCTGCGGTACTGGAATGCGTCGTCAAGGATGATCAGCCCGGCGGGCGGGAAGACCTTGTCCTTGCAGCGGCGAAGTCGCCTTTTGCCCTCCTGGAGCTTTTCCGGATGGGCCAGGAGGTCGCAGCCTTCGACGCGGTCCTTGTCCACGGCGACGGTGACTATGGGGAATTTCTTCTTTATCTGCAGGGGCTCGTCGCCGGAGAAGGCGGAAGGGGAATCGGGCATGACCTGCTGGAAACCGCGGCTGCGGCGCTTGTATCCACGCGACAGGACCGCCAGATTGCGGCTTCCGGCCCGGTCGGAGGCCAGCAGCAGCCTCAGGATCATCTCCGTATGCGGGGTTTTTCCCGTGCCTCCGACGGTGACGTTGCCGACACAGACCGTCGGCACGTCCGCCCGGCGGACCTTCTTGATGCCCTTGTCATACAGGAAATGGCGCAGGCGCAGCATGAAAGCGTATGGGAAAAGCAGGATCTTGTCAAACATACCTTGTGCAAATATAGTCAAGAATTCCGTACAGTTCATCCACGTCCGTGGTGGTCACCATCTTCATCCTGGTTTCCTTGAAGTCGGGAAGGCCCTTGAAGTAGCAGGAAAGATGCCGGCGCATCTCGAATATCCCGCGCGGCTGCCCCTTCAGGGCCAGCGACAGGCCGAGATGCCGTTTTGCGAGAGCGACCCTTTCGGCAACAGACGGTTCCGGAAGCAGTTCCCCGGTACGGAGGAAGTGCTTTATCTCTTTGAATATCCATGGCCGGCCGAAGGTTGCACGGCCTACCATGATCCCGTCCACCCCGTAGCGCCCGAAGGCTTCCTTGGCCTTCTGCGGGGAGTTTATGTCCCCGTTGCCTATGATGGGGATATGCATCCTGGGATTCTCCTTGATTTTCCCGATGAGGGTCCAGTCCGCCTCGCCCTTGTAGAGCTGGCAGCGGGTGCGGCCGTGGACCGTCAGGGCCTTGATGCCGACGTCCTGCAGCCTTTCGGCAAGTTCGACTATGATCTTGGAGTTGTCGTCCCAGCCAAGGCGTGTCTTGACGGTGACCGGCTTGTCCGGGACCGCTTCCACCACAGCTTTCGTTATCGCGACCATCTTGTCCGGCTCGCGCATCATCCCGGATCCGGCGCCGCGGCCGGCGATCTTCGACACCGGGCAGCCGAAATTGATGTCCACGAGGTCCGATCCGTGCCCGCCGGCTATCTCGGCTGCCTTGTCCGCCATCCGGGCCGCTTCGACCATGGATTCGGGAATGTGGCCGTATATCTGGATGCCGATGGGCGCCTCTTCTTCTGAGGTGCGCATTTTCGCGATGGCCTTCGCCGCGTCGCGGATGAGCCCGTCGGAAGGGACGAATTCGGTATAGACCATGTCGGCGCCCTGCTCCCGGCAGAGCACGCGGAAAGACGCGTCGGTCACATCTTCCATCGGGGCCAGCAGCACCGGCCTCTCTCCAAGGTCTATGTCCCCTATCTTCATAATTGAACGCAAATTTACTAAATTTGTCCGTATGTATGCTGAAAGAATAGAATCCTTGCGGGCGATGATGCGCTCCCGCGGCTGGGATGCGGTGGTCCTTACCGGCTCCGACCCGCACGCCAGCGAATATCCGGCGCCCCGCTGGAAACAGGTTGAATGGCTGACCGGCTTCACCGGCGAGGCCGGGGATGTCGTTGTGACCCTGGACCATGCAGGCTTATGGACGGATACCCGGTATTTCATCGCCGCGGTCCGGCAGCTCGCAGGCACCGGAGTGGAACTGCACAAGATGCGTGTTCCGGAGCAGGTGCCCATTCCGCAGTGGCTGGCCGGCCGCTTCGAGGATGACGACCCGGTGATTGCTGTTGATTCCCTGTGCCTTGACTGCAGCACCGCCGCCGCGCTGGATGAGGCTTTCGGCGACGCCCCGCACGCCATAGTGGGCGTTCCGGACCTTCTCGATTCCTTATGGAAGGACCGTCCCGCCGTGCCGCAGACCCCCGTTTCCGTACTGGACGACGGGGCGGCGGGCATTTCCCGGGAAGCCAAGATCCTGTGGATACGCCAGTTCCTGGAGAACAAAGGCTGCGACGGCATACTCCTCAGCGCCCTGGACGAGATAGCATGGATGCTGAACGTCCGTGCCTCGGACATAGATTACAACCCGTATGTGATCTCCTATCTTCTTGTCACGCAGGACCGTGTCTGCTGGTTCGTGCTCAAGGAGCCGATGGACGACCCGACGACGGACGGGACCTTCGACCTGCTCAGTTCGGAGGGAATCGAGCTGCTGCCTTATTCCGACACGGCCGTTTTCCTCAGCCAGGAATTCGAAGGCCGGCTTTTCCTCGATCCGGCTTCGATGAACCTGAACCTGCGGGAGGCCATAAACGATGCCGGCCTGGAAGTCCTGGAAGAAAGGAGCCCCGTGGTGCTGCGGAAGGCCATCAAGACCCCGGCCGAAATCGACGGGATGACACGGGCCCATGTCGAAGACGGACTGGCCATGGAGCAGTTCCTGTACTGGCTGGAGACCTCGCTCGGGCGGGGATGCAGGATTACGGAGCGGGATGCGGCGTTGAAACTGGGTTCTTTGCGGGCTTCGATAGACGGCTACCGCGGAGACAGTTTCGAGACCATTTCAGCATATGGTCCGGGAGCGGCCCTGCCTCATTACGTCACGCCTTCTTCTGACGCTCCGGTGCTGGAACGGCACGGGCTGTACCTCTGTGACTCAGGGGGACATTATTTATTCGGAACCACCGACATCACCCGTACCGTGCCCCTCGGACCATGCACGCCCCTGGAAAGGGAGGACTACACGCTGGTGCTGAAAGGACATATCGACCTTGCGAAGGCCGTTTTCCCGAGAGGCACCGCCGGATGCCAGCTGGACGTGCTTGCCCGCGGTCCGCTCTGGCTCTCAAAACGCAACTTCGGGCACGGCACCGGGCACGGCGTAGGATTCTGGCTCGGAGTGCACGAGGGACCGCAGGACATACGGCAGAATTTCAACCCCCAGCCCTTGCTGCCGGGAATGATTACATCCGACGAGCCGGGAATCTACCGCGAAGGACAGCATGGCGTCAGGCACGAAAACCTTCTGCTGTGCACGGAAGCCGGCGTGAACGATTTCGGGGACTGGCTCTGTTTCCGCACATTGACCCTGTGCCATTTCGACACATCCGCCCTCGAGATACGGCTGCTCGACGAAAGCGAAAGGCGCTGGCTGAACGATTACAACCGATGGGTGTACGACACCCTCGCAGGAAGGCTGCCGGCGGAAGTGGCCGCCTGGCTGCGGAAGAAAACCGCCGCGGTCTAGAGCGGAAGAAAGGGTTTCAGAGAAGGTCGCGGATGATTGCTTCGGAGACGAAGAAGCGGTCTTCCGGGATGCGGATCCGGCACAAAGGGGTACGGGAGAGGAGGCCGGAGGAGAGCATCGCGTCGACGACGGCAGGGTCGCAGCAGCTGCGCAGCGCGGTTTCAGGGATGCCTTCCGCGGTCCTCAGGGCCAGCATCACGGTCTCGACCCGGATGTCCTCAGGAGAAAGATCCTCACTTTCCGACAACCAGGGGGCGGCTGAGCCTTCCTGGACCAGGGGGACCGGATTTGCGGCAGGAGCGACATGAGCAACGGCGGCAGAGGAGGCAACGGAAGCGGAAACAGCAGCGGGAGCGGAAGGGCCGGCGTCCCCTGCCGGCTCGTCCATATTCCAGGAGCGCCGCTGTACTCCGCCGGGAAGGATGCGGAAGGAGTGCGCGCCCGGACCCAGGCCGACATAGGGCAGACGCTTCCAGTAGCCGGAATTATGCAAAGCTTCCCAACCGGGAAGGGCCCAGTTGGATATTTCATAATGGCTGAACCCGGCTTCTGAAAGCACCCTGCACATCAAACCGTACTGCCCCGCGCAATCTTCATCGGCCATTTCCTCATACCTGCCGCTGCGGACCAGACCCGCCAGAGCGCTGTCCTCCCCGACTGAAAGCTGATAGGCGGAGACATGCTCCGGTCCCCATCCGAGAAGCCCGTCCAAGGTCCGCTGCAAGACGTCGTCCCCCATTCCGGACACACCGAAAATCACATCTACGCTGATATTCCGGGCGCCGGCATCGCGAAGGATACGGAAGGCCTGTTCCGCACGGGAAGCGTCGTGCCGCCGGTTCATCCACCGGAGGATCCCGTCGTCAAGGGACTGGACTCCCATGCTGAAGCGGTTCACGCCAAGCTTCAGCAGGCCCTCGACATAGGAGGGCCCCGCCTGCACGATATCCTCCGGATTCACTTCGAAAGTGAACTCCCGGAAAGGCCGCCCTGCCGCGCCGGAAAGGGCCTGTGCCACCCTGGAAAGCAACGGGAGAGGCAGCACCGACGGTGTACCTCCCCCGAAATAAAGAGTGT
Source organism: Bacteroidales bacterium (assembly GCA_016281435.1). The sequence continues at coordinate 23,421 of JAEEIQ010000067.1, read as the reverse complement.
TCAACGAATCCGCGGAAGCGGAAATTTCCCCCCTCCTTGCCTCCGCCTCGCAAATGACACCGTCAACCCAGGAACGGAATTCAGCGTCGTCACGCCCCTTGCACGGAATACGCGAATAAAAATCGCAGTAGGTGCAAAAACTCCGGCAGAAGGGGACGTGGACGTAAATCATCAGCGGAGCATGAGTTCCGCGGTACCGATGCGGGACTGCAGCGTGTAGGCCTCGACCGTGTAGATACCCTTCATGAAGGAAGGGATATTGTTCACGTAGATGCTCATCTCCACCTCGGCTCCTTCGTAATCGACTTCGCGCGAGGCGGTCGCCGCCATGGCCTGCCCGTCGATGGTAAAGGCTGCATTGGAGCCGTCCAAGAGCAGCATTCCGTCAGGATCCTTCACGCGGATGTAGACCCGCATGGGACCGCGCGGGGCGAGCTCGTTCTCGACGAGACTCAAGGTCGCAAGCATGCGTACGACACGGCTGCTGCGGTCAGTGACCTTGTCGGAGGCATTGTAGGCCTCGAGCTTCAGGCCGCGGGCCTTGATCACCGCGCCGGCGGCCACCTGTCCGGTGAGGTCCTCGATCTGCTGGGCGAGCTGTTCGTTGCGCTTCTTGCTCTCGTCGGCTTCGCGGCGGGCGGATGCGGCTTCCTGCGTCAGTTTCTTGTTGAGCGTGTTGAGGGAGTCGATCTGGGTGATGTAGTTGCGCATTATGGCGCGCAAGGTCCCGAGTTCCTTTTCGTACTGGCGTATCTTGGCGCGGTTCGTGGCCTCGGTCTTCTTGATGCGGTCGACGAGCTGGGCAATCTCCTCGCGGGAGGAGTCCAGCTGGGAATTGATGGAGTCGTAATCGGACGACAGGCCGGCATAATCAGACTGAAGGGCCTCGATCTGTCCCGTGAGCTCCTCCTTTTCGACGTTGAGTTCACCGATCAGGGTGGATTTCTGGTACCAGATATAAGCAAGCGCTCCGGCAAGCAGCACGGCAACGGCCGCAAGCACCCACGTCACTTTGCGCAGGTCCTTGTTCCTTTCTTTTCTTTCACGCTGTTCGCGTTCTATCCTCTCGAGGGGATCTTCTCTTTCCATTGTATCTAATTTTGGATATCCGGGGCAAAAATAGCAAAAATCATGCTATAATCCTTATCTTTGCCCTATGCGTTACATTATCAGGTCAGTCAAATATTTCGTTCAACTCGCAGTTCTCTTCCTAATTATAGTAGGCGCGCTCGTGCTGCTCCATTTCGTGGAAGCCGACTGGAACGCCATGTTCCGTCATGGAACCGACTCCCTGTGGCAGATTGCCGTGATCGGAGCGGTCTTCTCCCTCATTTATCCCTATTTCGGATATGGCAGGAGGAGCGTCCCGGTGTTCGGGTCCCTCGATGAGAACAGCGCCGGGATAATCACGTTCATGCAGTCGCGCGGCTATGTCACCGAGAAGAAAAGCGAAACGGAACTGGTCTTCCACAAGGCCTTCCCCCTGACGCGGATAATGAAGCTCGGCGAAGACAGGATAAGCGTGACCACGGGAGTGGAAGGCCTCGTCCTGGAAGGACCCTCGAAAGATATAATCCGCCTTTCAGCAGGGTTGAGGGACTATTTCAATCCCGACCTTCCGACTCAATGACATGCGCCGCGGCAACGCCGAGGGCCTCGTAGAACTCAGCCCCGAAACGGCGCGTCAGCGGCTCCCTGAGGAACTCATATACACGCACGCCCTCCCGGCGGCCCTTTTCAAAGGCCGGGCGGCAGATATCCCAATGATGGACATTGAGCGCAAGTCCCCCGCCCGTAAGCTTCTTCACCCTTATGGGATACAGGCTGCATGAAATGGGCTTGCGGAAGGAGCACCTTCCTTCCAGGCAACATTTTTCTATCCCGCAAAGAAACTTTCCCCCGTCCACGGGCAGGGCATAGGCGCACTCGCAGCTGCCTTCGACAAGAGGCGTCACCATGTCCCCGTCCCTGTCTATCTCGAAGAATCCCTTCGCTTCGACGGCATCCCTGCCGGCCTGCGGAAGCAGGGCGGAAAACGCCGGCCAGGCCCTTTCTATCTCCTCCGGCTCGTCTTCCTCAAGCGGAGCCCCGCTGTCGCCTTCGATGCAGCAGCGCCCCTTGCAGGCCTCGAAGTCGCATGAGAACCACTCCAGGGCCACGTCCTCCGACACGAGCACGTCCCCTATCTGGATTATCGTTCCGAACCTGCGGCTCATTTCACAATGTATTCAACCATCCCGCCGGCATTCAGGGCGGACAGTATCTCCCTGACGCTGCCCTCAGTGACGGCATTGACCTTCTCCTTGTATCCGCTGACAAGATCCTTGCCCTCGGAATACCGCACCATGACCATCCTCAACAGTTCTTCCGAAGAAGACAAATCCGAAGACATCCTGTTCAGCAGGGCCGCCTTGTATCCTTTCAACTCGGACGCGTCGATCTTCGACGAGGACACCTCGGAGATGGCCGCCCTGACGGCCCCGAGCGCAGTCAGCGGATCGGCCGGAACAATACCGGCCGGCAGACCGGAGGCGTCGCACTGCCTGCAGTTCACGTATATGGTCATCCTCTCCGCGGGCAGGATTTCCACCTTCTCGCTGACCGCGGCATACATCCCGACATCGGCCAGCCGCCTGACTATCCTCCTCTCAAGGGCCATCCTCGCTATCTTGAAGGACATGAACTTCTCCATGCTGAACGGGATCTTCGCGGAGACGGCGACATTGACACCGGGTTCCCCGGCGCCGTCGGCATCCACCGTATATGTCGTCCATCCGGTATGCATGGGATAATCCACAACGGGCCTGGTGGAACGGTAGCGCCCGGTCTTGAAGCCGCCGAGATAAGAGCACAAGGCCTTCTTCACGGCAAATCCGTCAAGGTCTCCTATCAGGACAAGCACCCCGTCCGAGCAATTGCGGAACTGCCTGCTGAAATACGTTTCAGCCCTCTCAGGAAGGTCATCCCGCAGACTGGAAATCGACTTCCTGTCATGATAGATATACTCGGGACACATTATGCTGTCCACCACGGAATTGATCGAAGGGATGGTGAAATCGGCGGCTGACAGGCGCAGGGCCTCACCGCTCTTGAAATACTCGAAATTCTCCGTGTCGAGTGTCCTCGCTCCGGCAAGGGACAGGAGGGATTTCATGAGGAGGGACAACTTCGCTGCGGGCGCCGTCCCGGTGATGCGGAGATCGGAAACGGTCACGCCGGCATTCATAACTATGCCGTTGGCGCGCAGCATGTTCCGGAAATCCACCCCTTTCATCCCGGCCACTTCATACCGGGTCAGCATGTCGGCTACGAACGGAGCCTCTCCCGGCAGCAGTCCGTTGACCCCGGGATATCCGCCGCGGATAAGGAAACCGTAGCGGAACTCGTTTTTCATGGAGGTTTTCTTGAAGATCACCTTCATCCCGTTCGAGAAGCTCCAGAGTTCTCCTCCGGTGATCGGCTCGCTGACGCTGCGCGTGGCCCGAACCCTGGTCTCCGGGACGACAAGGCTCAGGGTGTCGGCGTAGTTTACGCGGTATTTCACGCGGTCCAGCGTGTCCAGCCGGGCATAAGACCACGACGACCTGAACTTTTCTTCCAGTTCTTCCCCGCCGGGTTCGGTCCCGGACGGAAATTCATAACGTACGGAAAGGTTGGCGGAAGGAGAGAGCAGCGCCGAGCAGAAACGGTTGAACATCGCCATTTCGTGCTCCGGAGTCAGGGAGCGGCGCGCAAAGAATTCACTTATCTTCGCTTCCGAGGCAAGGTGCGAGCCGTACAGCCATGCCGATACGCACCTGTCCACCCAGGCGGCGTTGGTGACGGGCTTGTTCGCCGCGTCCCTCATCTCTTCGGACACGATCCTGTCCCGCATGTCCGTGTATTCATCCATGGCCACGCCCTGCTCGTCGATATGGGCGATGATCCTTGACAATTCCGCTGTCACGGCGGGGATATGGACAGGGGCCGTGCTCACCCTGAAAGCTATCCTTTCGTCCGATCCGGAAAGGGATGCATCCTTGAAGCGGTAGCTGAACCCGGCCAGCGGGATGTCAGCGGCGCGGCAGGCGGAGCGGAGCCTCTTGCCGACTATTCCCGAAAGATCACGGACGAACATCTGCGTCACCAAAGGCTGGGGCGTCGCCATCAGTTTCCTGTCGGGACGGGGAAAGCGGTATTCCACCTCCATCGAGGCGATATCCTTGCGGGCGCCGGTCAGGAAGGTAAACTGCGCAGTATCGGACGGATTCCATACGTAAGGAGCTCTCTCCGGGGCCTTTCCCCTCTTACCCACGAAAAGGGACATGGTCTTGAGCTTGTCCGGGAATTTGCTTGCCGATATATCCCCGCTGATGACTATCGCCTGCTCCGTCGGGCAGGCTTCTATGAGATCGAATATAAGCAGCAGGGTGGAGTCCGATGCAGCGGAATCAAAGATAGGAACATCTTGAAAACGGTAAACGACGGCATCCTCTGATGAAGAGAGAAAACCGCTGCGGGAATAGCCGACACCCTTCCTTGCGAGGAAACGGTAAGGCTTGTCTCCGGGGAAGTGCGGAAGGGCCGAAAGGGCGGCGCGGGAAGCGTCGATATCGGAATAGTTTTTCCGTATCAGGGCAAAATCGGCATAACCTTTGGATACAGTGTTGTTGACCAGATAATATGAAACGTTGTCCGGAAGGGTCCCGACAGTGATTTCAGAAGCTTTCGGCAAGGCTGGGAGAGCCTGCCCAAAGGCGCTGAAGACCGCTGCGAGCAGGAGGAAAAGGCTTATTTGGACTTTTCGTTTCATGAACAAGTTTGGGTTATTTGTACAAAAGTAAAACAAAAATTACTACATTTGTCATTCACGGATTGAATTTAAGTTAGTGAGTTATGAAAAGGATTATCGTTATTGTCGCCGCAGCGCTGGCTGCATTCGTGGCCGGAGCACAGGACATCAAGCAGGCAACCGACCTCTACAACAACGCCGCAACGGCCCTCAACACTGATGACAAGGTAACTGCTATCGCTTATTTCAAGCAGGCTTACGACATGGCAAAGGCCCTCGGCAAGGAAGGCGAGGAGATAGTCGCCAACTGCCAGATGTACATCCCTTCGCTCGTTCTTTCCGTCGCCAAGGATGATATCAAGGCAGGAGAATACGAAAAGGCCGTCGCCCAGCTTCAGGAAGCCATCAAGGTCGCCGAAGAGTACAAGGCGGAAGACGTCGGAATCGAAGCCAAAGACCTTATCCCGCAGGTTTACATGCAGAAGGGCGGCGTGATGCTCAACAACAAGAACTACAGCGAAGCCGCAGCAGCATACAAGAGAGTACTCGAGATTAATCCCGCCAACGGAATGGCAGCCCTGCGTCTCGGAATGGCCCTCACCGGAGCCAATGACATCGAAGGCGCCATCGCCGCTTACCAGACCGCAGCCGCTAACGGACAGGAGAAGACCGCGAACAAGCAGATTTCGACCATTTTCCTGAAGAAAGCCGCTGCTGCCCTCAAGGCCAAGAAGCTTGACGAAGCTGTCGCCGCCGCGATTTCCTCCAACGAGTACATGGAAAATGCCCAGGCCTACCAGATCGCAGGCCAGGCTTCCCAGCTCCAGAAGAAAAACGATGACGCCATCAAGTACTTCGAGAAGTACATCGAGATGAAGCCCGATGCGAAGAACGCAGGCCAGATCGCCTTCACCGTCGGCGCCCTCTACCAGCAGGCCGGCAACAAGGCAAAGGCCGTCGAATTCTACCAGAAGGCCACGACGGATCCCACCTACGGGGCTGAAGCGGCCCGTCTTGCAGCTTCCCTCAAGTAAAGGATGACAACACTCGAACTTCTTGCTCCGGCAAGAACGGCTGATATCGGCATCGCGGCGGTTGACTGCGGTGCCGATGCCGTCTATATCGCCGGGCCAGCCTTCGGAGCGCGCAAGGACGCCGGCAACCCCATTGAAGAAGTGGGACGCCTGTGCGCCTACGCCCACAAGTTCGGAGTGCGCATTTTCATGACCGTCAACATAGTCCTCTCGGAGGGCGAGATGGACGAGGTCCACTCCCAGATGCTCAGGGCACAGGAGGCGGGAGTGGATGCCTTCATAATCCGTGACCTGCGGATATGCGGATGGAAAGACATCACTGTCCCGCTTCACGCCTCGACGCAGTGCGCCATCCTGGACCCGGAAACGGCCCGATCCTGCGAAGCGGCCGGATGCTCGAGAGTGGTTCTGGAGAGGCAGCTGAGCCTGGAGCAGATACGCCGTATCGTCGAGGCAGTATCCTGCGAAGTGGAAGTCTTCGTGCACGGAGCCCTGTGCGTCGGATACAGCGGACTGTGCCGCCTTTCGGAGCATCTCGACGGACGCAGCGCCGACCGCGGGGAATGCATCCAGGCCTGCAGGTCTCTCTATGACCTTGAGGATGCGTCAGGAAAGGTCCTGGCAAGGAACAAGGCCCTCCTTTCCCTCAAGGACTTCAATCTTCTCGACAGGCTTCCGGAACTGGTCGAAGCCGGAGCATCTTCCTTCAAGATCGAGGGCCGGCTGAAGAACATCTCATATGTCCGCAATACGGTCAGGGCTTATTCCCGCGCCCTTGACGGGCTGGTCGCCGCGCACCCGGACAAGTACCGCCGTGCTTCTTCCGGGAGGGTGTCCGGCGGCTTCGAGCCCGATCTTGACAAGACATTCAACAGGGGCTACACCTCCCTTTTCCTCGACGGGAAACGCGGAAAGTGGGCCTGCCCGGACGCCCCGAAGGCAATGGGAGAGAGGATAGGAACCATAGTTTCCGTGCGCAGGAAGGACCGTTTCAACCTTATCCTGCGGCTCAATCCCGCGAAAAAGGGCCTTGAACTCCGCAACGGGGACGGCCTGTCCTTCGTGCGCAAGGACGGTGTCACCGGTTTCCGCGCCGACATCTGCAACGGGAACGAGATAAGTTGCAAGGACGTTCCCGGCCTCAGGGAAGGAACCGTCCTTTTCCGCAACGTGTCCAGCGACTTCGAAAAGACCTTGGAAAGGGATCTCTGCCGGCGGGAAATCCCGGTGAGCCTCAACGTCCGCATTAGCGGGAAATGGTCCATGGACATAGAAGCGGTCACCGTCGACGGAAGGACCCTGCACAGTTCATGGAAGGCCGACGTGGAAAAGGCCGAAAACACGGAACGGGCGGAAGCGATGATGCGGGAGCAGCTGGGCAAGAGGGCCCTGCATTACATCTTCCGCGTGGACTCCATAGAGGCACCGGGAGGGCTTCCCCTCCTTGGTGCGGCAACCCTGAACAATATCCGCCGGCTCCTCGCGGAGGACATGGACTCCATCCCGTGCGTACGGGTTCCCATGCTTGACATAAGGGCAGCCAGGGGGTTCGTCCCCGTCATCCCGGAGCCCGACGAGGCAGCGCGCAAAGAGCCTCTCCTGCGCTCGAAATACTGCATCAAGTATGAACTGGGAATCTGCCCGACGCGGCAGGGTGCCAAGCCCACGGGGCCTCTTTTCCTTGTCAACAACGGCAGGCGCCTGCCCCTGGGCTTCGACTGCTCCCGCTGCGAAATGACGGTCACTCCAGGGCAAAGGTGATGGCGACGTCGCCGAAACGGCCTGTGACCTCGTCTTCGGACTGGAAGTAGGAGGCCGGAAGCTGGCCTCGCCAGACTATGTCGTCCTTCTCGTTGAATGGTATTTCAAGGTCGAAACCGTAGCTTTTGGAATTGATCTTCACCGTGGCCTGGCATTTCCAGGTCGAACGCGTGCCGCCGTCGTCTTCCGTTATCAGGAGAGCGAGCTTGTCGAGCTGGTTGGTGAACCCTGACAGGAGAACCGCATCGAACGGCACCTTCTTGCCGACATCGCGCCTCCGGACGACTATCATCATGTCCGTAACGCTCGGCGAATACAGCTTCATGTCAGCTTCCGTCTTCGCATTGAAGCCCTTTACCGTCCCGCACTTGATGAAGAACTCGCTGGCGCCGCCGAACCAGGAATCGTAGTTCCGTTTCATCTCGAACGTCTTTATCATGAGGGTCCGCGAAGAAGATGAGGCGAAGGCGGCGCTCCCCGCACCGGAACGGGTTCCTTCCCGGATGAACATCTCCAGAGGCGTGAAGGCGCTGTCGTCGTTCCGGTTTATGACCCAGACGGGATGCTCCCTTGCGACCGCCTCGTTGACAAGCACGGAGTCCACTTTCCTGCCTCCGTTCTCATCGAATCCGATAAGGAAACCGTAATTGCTCTCCGCCCCGTAACCGGGATCGTAAGTCACTATGGGAAAGGTCTTCCCGTCCCAATCCTCGGAATAGGGCCAGTAGATCTGCATGTCCGATTCGCTCATGGCCCTGATACACGCCTCGGCATCTGCGACGACCACTTCCGAAGAGCGGGTCATGCTTCCCAGATAATCCGCGATCAGATCCCGAAGACACGTGCCGGAGACGGCGCGGCTGGCTCCGGTATCGTCCCCTACGCCCGTCCCAGGGGCTTCGAAAAGACGCTTGAGGGTGTATTCCTCGTCATACCCGTTGCCGGAGGAAGATTCAACCGCCCCGTACACCTCGTTCAGATGCTCTCCCGTCATCGGAAGGGCCGATAGCATCTTGGCGACACCTTGCAGCGAGACAATCTCCGACACGGGATCCGTGATGGTCTCCTTTTCCGCATCTCCGCCCTTTTCACACGCAATCACGCTCACGGCCCCCAGGGCCGCAAGGAACACTTTAACGCACATTTCTTTTTTCATAGCACAATACTTTTTGCAAAGTGAATAAAAAATAGCCGTGGAAACGCGATTTCCACGGCTAATTGCAAAAAGATGCCTCTGAAGCCCTTTTAGAGGGGTTTGTTAAAGCGCACAAAGCGCTCTTTTCCCGCGAAATCCTCAACAAGTACGGCATTTTCGAAGCCCGCCTTGCGGAAAACTTCGAGGGAAGGGGCCCCGAGATCCTCATTGATCTCCACTATCCCGAGCCCGCCAGGGGACAGGAGCCTCCCCGCCCACAGGGCGATGGCCTTGTGGAAGGCAAGCGCATCTTCGGAGGGCGCGAAAAGGGCTATTTCCGGCTCCCAGTCCAGCACGTTGGGGCGCATGAATTCCCTCTCCGGCAGGGTGATATACGGAGGATTGGCGGTCAGGATGTCGCATTCCGGGAAAGGGGTCCCGAAATCGAGTATGTCCCCTTTCATGAACTGCGGCCGGACCACCTTCGCGGGAAGGCGGCGGAACTGGCTGCGAGCAAGGGCCAGTGCATCCTCGGAAATGTCGGACGCGGTCACCACTGCGCCGGGGATTTCGTACGCGAGCGACCATGCGATGCATCCGGAACCAGTGCACAGGTCCAGTATGCGGAGCGGCTCTCCGGCCCGTACCGGGACCTCCCGGGCATGAAGCACGACTTCTTCCACGAGGTGCTCGGTCTCTATACGAGGGATGAGGGCGCGGCTGTCCGTCTTGAAGATCCGCCCCCGGAACTCTGTATATCCGAGGACGTACTGTATGGGCTCTCCGGCCGCCATGCGGGAAATATCCTCCAAAAGGCCGTCAAGATCCTCCTCCGGGACCTCCGTAGCAGGCTCGACTATGTGCGTGTAGGACATCACGCCAAGCCTTTCCTGGCAAAGAAGAAGCACCATACTCCGGGCCTCGGGCTCCGGGTACAGCGCTTTCAGGGATTTCACTCCCCGCCTGACGAGATCGGCAAGGAGCATCAGCCCTCCTTCTCTATCAGGGAGGTGAGGAATGCGGTCATGTCTATTCCGGCGGTGCGGACCATCTTGGGAACGAGGGACGCGCTGGTCATGCCGGGGATGGTGTTGACTTCGAGGAAGTACAGCCCGTCTTCGGCGCAGATATAGTCCATGCGTACGACGCCGGAACAGCCGAGCTGGGTGTACATGGCGCAGCTGGTCTTCTGCACAAGCTCCCTGATCTCGTCCGGTACCGGAGCGGGACAGATTTCCTGGCTGTGGCCGTTGTACTTGGCGTCATAGTCGAAGTAGTCGTTCTCGCTGACTATCTCGATGAGGGGCAGCGCCCTGACCTGCTTCCCGTCGCTGTAGGCGGCGCAGGTAAGTTCCCGCCCGACGATGCCCTGTTCGACAATGACGGTCGGACCTTCGGAGAAGGCGAAGCGTATGGCTTCCGCAAGGGCCTCCGGCTTTTCGACCCGGGTGATTCCGAAACTGGAACCGCCTATGGTCGGCTTTACGAAAACAGGGAACTTAAGATCCCTGGCCGCCCTGGCCGTAAACTCTTCAAGGTCGGCGCCTTCGCGGACGAACAGGTCCGGCGCGCACTTGACTAGCCCCAAGTCCCGGACATAGCTCTTGCATGCGTACTTGTCGAACGCGATGGCGGACACGAAGGAAGAGCAGCTGCTGAACGGTATGCCCATCATCTCGAGGTAGCCCTGCATCGCGCCGTTCTCGCCGGGAGCCCCGTGCTGCACTATGTATGCATACTCGAAGCGTATCTTGCGCCCGTAGACATTCACGGAGAAATCGTTCTTGTCCACTTCGGGACGGGCTTCTTCGGGGAAGGTCACGCGCATGGCGTTGCGGTCGCGGAAGGCGACCAGCTGCCACTTGCCGAACCTTGCGAAAATCTCATAGACATCGTATTCATACTGGTCGATTCTGGAGGAGACGAACTCCCCGCTGCGGCAGGAAATCTCCCATTCGGATGAATCGCTGCCGTAGATGACGGCTATTGTCTTGTATTTTCCCATATTATCTGAAAAAGTAATCTTCTTCGCTTGTTTCCTTGCCGCTTTCTTCAGTTTCGATGTCGCCGCCGGTGCAGCTCAGGTCGAGGAACATGCCCGCAGGGGCCATGAAACGGTCTTCGGCGCTGATCCCGAGAGTGCCGTCGGCAAGGCATTTCTTCATGAATATGCCCCATATCGGAAGGGCCATGTTGGAGCCGCTGCCGAGGGCGAGGGACTGGAAGTGCACCTGGCGGTCCTCTCCTCCGACCCAGATGCCGGCGGTGATCGACGGTGTGTACCCGATGAACCATCCGTCGGAGTTGTCGTTGGTAGTGCCGGTCTTGCCGGCAATCTGACCGGTGAGGCCGTATTTGGAACGCAGGCGGGAGCCGGTGCCCCTGTCGATGACGCCCTGCATGAGGTTGACCATGAGGTAGGCGGTGTGCTCGCCTATGGCTTCGCGCTTGCGGTTGGTGAACTCACTTATGACATTGCCCTGGTTGTCTTCGATGCGGGTCACGAAAAGCGGGGTGACGTAGACGCCCTTCGAGGGGAAGGTGTTGTAGGCGGAGACCATCTCGTAAAGGGAGATGTCCGCCGGTCCGACGCACAGGGAGAACACTTCGTCGACATGCGAGGAGATGCCCATCTTGCGCATCATCTCGGCCATTGCATGGGGGCCGAACTGCTTCATCAGATAGGCGGAAATATTGTTCGAGGAATGCGTCAGGCCCCATTTCAGGGTCACGGTCTTGCCTATCCATTCGTCCTTGTCGGTACTGCGGGGGGTCCAGGTCTTCTCGTCGTCGGATGCTCCCGGAATGATGAAGGACTGGGGAACGTTCACGACCTTGTCGCAGGGGGTCATTCCTTCCTGCATCGCAAGGGTGTAGAGGAATGGCTTGATCGTGGATCCGACCTGCCTCTTGCCCTGGCTGACGTTGTCGTACTTGAAGTAGCGGTAGTTGGGGCCGCCGACATAGGCCTTGACGTGCCCCGTGACCGGCTCCACGGCCATGAACCCGGCCCTGAGTATGGACTTGTAGTAAAGGATGGAATCGTCCGGGGTCATCGTGGTGTCGATGTATCCCTTCTTGTTCCATGCGAAGACGCGCATGCGCACCGGCTGGCTGAACTGGGCCAGGATCTGCTCCTCGCTGAGCCCGGCGTTCTTCTGCGTGCGGAAGCGGTCGCTCCAGCGGCGGGCCTGGTTCATCAGGCGCTTGACCGTCGCGCCGTCGGTGTCGTTGGAGAACGGCTTGTTGCGCTTCCACTTCACTTCGTTGGCGAAAGCCTTCTGCAGCTCCTTGCCGAGGTGCTCCGCAACGGCTTCCTCGGCGTATTTCTGCATCTTGTAGTTAATCGTGGTATAGATGCGGAGGCCGTCTTTGTCGAGGTTGTAGGCGGTGCCGTCGGGTTTGCGGTTCTTGTTGAGCCAGCCGTAGAGCTCGTCCGAAGACCATCGGAGGGAATCGGCGCTGTAATCCTCGATGAACTGGTAGCTGCCCCGGCGGGGTTTCTGGGCGTTCATCGTGCGCCGGAGCATGTCCCTGAAATAAGGGGCCAGGCCGGCATTGTGGTCCATGACCTGGTAAGAAAGGGTGATGGGGATCTGCTGTATCGAGTCCCTTTGCGCCTTGGTGATGTATCCGGCTTTCGCCATCTGGCCGATGACGAAATTGCGGCGGCTCAGGGACCTTTCCGGATTGAGGACAGGATTGTAGCGGGTCGGCTTGTTGACCATTCCGATGAGGGTCGCGCTCTCCTCCACGGTGAGGTCGGCCGGCATCTTCGAGAAGAAGGTCTCGGAGGCCGCCCTGATCCCGTAAGCGCCGCTGCCGAAGAAGATGGAATTCAGGTACATGTCGATGATTTCCTCCTTCGTGTAGTCCCTCTCGAGCTTGACGGCCGTGATCCACTCCTTGAGCTTCGTCCAGACCATTACGACCTTGTCCCAGCCGGGCACCTTGCTGTTGACCTCGCGGCGGGGATAAAGGGTCTTGGCGAGCTGCTGTGTTATGGTCGAACCGCCGCCCTGGCTGGAATCGCGCATCAGCAGGGTCTTGAAGAGCACCCTCCCGAGGCCCTTCATGTCGATCCCGGAGTGCTTGTAGAAGCGGGCGTCTTCCGTCGCGACCGCGGCGTGGACAAGATGCTCCGACAGCTCCTCGTAGCTTACGTAGGTGCGGTTTTCTATATGGAAAGTGGTCAGCACTTCGCCGTCTTCGGCTATCACCTGGGTGGCAAGTTTGCTGTCAGGATGCTCCAGTTCTTCGAACGAAGGTATCTTGGCAAAGGCCCAGACGGCAAGCAGAAGCAGGAATACAAGCGCGAAAGGCGCCACGACCAGCACCCGGAACCACTTTGTAATTTTCTTTTTCGTATTGTCCGTCATCTCAAAAACCCGATTATGTTCATCCCGGCAAAATTAATTAAAAATGTTTACATTTGCAGTCTGATGGATTTCATTAGTGAAGATATGAAGGGAAATTTAGTCATAGTGGAGTCTCCGGCAAAAGCCGCGACCATTCAGAAATTCCTCGGGGAAGACTTTGCAGTCATGCCGAGCTTCGGCCATATAAGGGATCTTCAGGAGAAGAAGCTGAGCGTGAACGTTGAGGCCGGATTCGAACCGGAGTACGTGATTCCTGCGGACAAGAAAAGAGTCGTCGCGAACCTCAAGAAAGCTGCCGACAAGGCATCGATGGTCTGGCTCGCTTCCGATGAGGACCGCGAGGGGGAAGCCATATCATGGCATCTGGCGCAGGCCCTGGACCTGGATCCCGCAAGGACCCGCCGCATAGCCTTCCATGAAATCACGAAAAACGCCATACTCGAGGCCGTACAGAACCCCCGCAGCATAGACATGAACCTGGTCTGCGCCCAGCAGGCCCGCCGCGTCCTCGACCGCCTCGTCGGTTTCGAGCTCTCGCCAATACTCTGGCGCAAGATCCAGAAGGGCCTATCCGCCGGAAGGGTCCAGTCCGTGGCCCTGCGCCTGGTGGTTGACAAGGAAAAGGAAATCATGGCCTTCAATCCCGAACCTTATTATAAGGTAGAGGGAGTCTTCCATCCGGTGTCGGCCCCCGCGGCCGTGAACGTGAAGGGCTCCCTCGACAAACGCTTCGAAGGACAGGACGATGCGAGGAAATTCCTGGAAGAAAGCGCCGGCGCCGTCTTTACCGTGGACGCGGTGGAGAAGAAGGAAGGAACCCGCTTCCCGGCGGCTCCGTTCACCACTTCCACCCTTCAGCAGGAAGCCTCCAGGCAGCTGCACTTCGGGGTCAGCCAGACCATGCGCATAGCCCAGTCCCTCTACGAAAGGGGACTTATCACCTACATGCGTACGGACTCGACCAATCTCTCGACCCTGGCCCTGGGAGCGGCGAAGCAGTTCATTTGCGACAACTTCGGCGAAGAGTATTCCCGTCCCCGCCAGTTCAAGACGAAGTCCAAGGGCGCCCAGGAAGCCCATGAGGCCATCAGGCCCACGTACATCGCCAACGACACCATCGAAGGCAGCGCGCAGGAGAAGAAACTCTACGAGCTGATCTGGAAGCGCACTGTCGCCTCCCAGATGGCCGACGCAAGGGTTCTCAACACATCGATCCGCGTGGCTTCTTCGACGAGGAGCGAGAAATTCAACATACAGGCCTCCCAGGTCCTTTTCGACGGCTTCCTCAAACTCTACATCGAAGGAACCGACGACGAGCAGCAGGCCCCGGACGAGACCCTGACGATCCTGCCCGAGCTCAACCCGGGAGATATCCTCGAGGCCAAGTCCCTCAACGCCGAATGCAAATTCTCGCAGCCTCCGTTCCGCTATTCCGAAGCGACCCTCGTGAAGAAGCTCGAGGAACTCGGAATAGGAAGGCCTTCCACCTACGCCCCGACCATCTCAACCCTGACAACGGGACGCGGATACATAGTCAAGGGCGACAAGGAAGGCAGGAAGGTCGATGTCGTCAACCTCAGCCTCAAGGGCGGCCAGATCACGTCTTCCACGAAGAAAGAAAGCATAGGCGCTGAGAAAGGCAAGCTCCTCCCGCAGGAAATCGGGATGATCGTGACGGACTACCTCGTCGAGAATTTCCCTGACATCCTCGGATACGATTTCACCGCTTCGGTGGAGAAGGATTTCGACCAGGTAGCCGACGGCCAGAAGGTCTGGAACTCGGTCATTTCCGGCTTCTACGCCCCCTTCCACGAGAAGGTGGACCTGTTGATGAAGAACAAGGAGTTCAACCATATCGAGCGCGTGCTCGGAACCGACCCCTCGGACGGTCAGCCCCTCATCGCGAGGTTCGGCCAGTTCGGGGCCTATGTCCAGAAAGGAGACGGGGAAGGCCGCCAGTACGCCAGTCTCGGCAAGGGTCAGCTTATAGAGACCCTTACCCTTGAGGACGCCCTGAAGCTTTTCCAGCTGCCCCGTACGGTCGGAGAGTACGAAGGGATCCCCGTCGTGGCCCAGAAAGGCCGTTTCGGCCCGTACCTGCGCTACGGCGAACTGAACGTCTCCCTGCCGAGAGGCAAGGACCCCCTCACCGTTTCCATCGACGACTGCATCGCCCTCATTGAAGGGTTCAAGTCCAAGGGCGGATCCGCTCCCGTCATCAAGGAGTTCGAAGGAAGCGGCATCTCCGTCATAAACGGCCACTACGGCCCTTATCTCAAGAAGGACGGGGCGAACTACCGTCTGCCCAAGGGCGTCGACGCAGCCTCCATCTCCGAAGAAGACTGTCTGAAGATAATCAACGAATCCGGCCCGACGAAACCGGGACGCGGACGCAGGTTTAAAAAGCAATAATCCATGACTACTTACCACATCGACGAAATCGACAGGAAGATCCTGTCATTTCTCGTGAAAAACGCCCGCATGCCCTTCCTCGAGATTGCCAGGGAATGCGGAGTGTCCGGCGCCGCCATCCACCAGAGAGTAAAGAAACTCGAGACCGCCGGGGTCATAACCGGTTCCCGTCTCCTCGTGAAGCCCGAAGCCCTCGGCCTGAACGTCTGCGCCTTCATCAACGTGACCCTTACCGAAGACAACAAATACCCGGAAGTCATCACGGCGCTGAAGCACGTGCCGGAAGTCGTCGAGTGCCACTTCGTCACAGGACGCTGCGCCCTGCTGCTGAAGGTCTACTGCTTCGACAACAACCACCTGATGAACGTCATCCTCAACACCATCCAGCACATCCCCTACGTGCAGACGACGGACACGATGATCTCGCTCGACGAATCTTTCGAGCGTCAGGTCTGGGTAAAAGATTTCAAGAACACGGGATTAGTCACCGGATTCTGAGAAGTGCCGACGCCACGGCGAGGTCTTCCGGAGTGGTGATTTTCAGATTATACCTGTCACCTTCGACGCAGGTGACAGGTATTCCGTTTTCTTCAGCCACGGACGCGTCATCCGTGAACGACGGTTTGTAAGCCCTGGAATAGGCTTTCTTGATCTCCTCGGAACGGAAGACCTGCGGGGTCTGGACGGCAAGCACGGACGACCTTTCAGGAGCCGGGACTCCGGGGACGGAGGAGCGCAGGGTGTCCGTCACCTTCGTGGCCGGAATCACTGCTGGATGCTCTGCCGCAGCGTCCAGCAGCCTGTTCACCAGGGCATCGCTGACAAAGGGGCGCACTCCGTCGTGAATCATCACCGTGGCCCCGTCCGGCACCTTTTCAAGGGCGTTCCTGACGGAGAAGAACCTCTCTATCCCCCCCTCCGCGACCTGGTGCGGACAGTCGAACCCGTATTCACTGCAGAGATCTTTCCAGCGGGGCAGGAACCCGGGAGGAAGGGTCACGATCACGTGTACGCCGGGCACCGCCTCCACGATGCGTGAGATGGTCCGCTGCAGTACGGGAACCCCGTCCAGCAGGAGGAATTGTTTCGGTACGGAGCCGCCCATGCGGACTCCCTTGCCGCCGGCCGTGATTATGCAGTAAATTTTTCTTTCCACACTCCAAAAATAGTGAATTTTTGCCTACATTTGCGTTATGGCATTTTCATTTCTGAATCAGGAACTCGCGATTGACCTCGGAACGGCCAACACCGTCATCTACCAGAACGGTCAGATAGTGCTGGACGAGCCGAGCATAGTCGCCATCGACAACAATAACGGCAAGTGCCTGGCCCTCGGACAGAAGGCCAAGCTGATGCACGAGAAAGTAAACCCCGGCATACGGACCATCAGGCCCCTGAAGGACGGAGTCATCGCGGACTTCAACGCCGCCGAAATGATGATCCGCGGCTTCATCAAGCAGGTCCTCGGAAAGCACCGCAGCCTGTTCACCCCGAACCTCAAGGTGGTGGTGGGCATTCCTTCCGGAAGTACGGAAGTGGAGATCAGGGCTGTCCGCGACTCTTCCGAGCACGCCGGCGGACGGGACGTCTTCCTCATCTATGAACCCATGGCGGCGGCCCTCGGAATAGGGCTGGACGTAGAAGCCCCGCAGGGCAACATGGTCGTGGACATAGGCGGCGGAACCACTGAGATCGCCGTCATCTCCCTCGGCGGCCTCGTGGTCCAGGACAGCATCCGGACCGCGGGTGACGTGTTCACATCCGACATCCAGTACTACCTGCGCCAGCAGCACAACATCAAGGTCGGCGAAATCACGGCGGAAAAGATCAAGATAGCCGTCGGCGCCGTGATCCAGGAACTGGACGAGGAGCCCGAACCCTTCGTCGTGCGCGGACCGAACCTCATGACCGCGCATCCCGTGGAGGCCACGATAACCTATCAGGAGATAGCCCACTGCCTCGACAAGTCCATCGCCAAGATCGAGACTTCAATCCTGCATGTCCTCGAGCAGACTCCTCCGGAGCTGTACTCGGACATCGTGGACAAGGGTATCTTCCTTTCAGGAGGCGGCGCGCTGCTGAGGGGTCTCGACAAACGCCTTACGGACAAGGTCAACATTCAGTTCCACGTTGCGGACGATCCCCTTCATGCAGTCGGACGCGGCACCTGCGACGCTCTCAAGAATACGGACCAATACTCTTTCCTGATGCGTTAGGATGCCCCGCAACCGGAAGAACTATCACGGACTGGTCAGTGCAGCGGTTTTCCTGATACTGGAGATCGCTGCACTGTCCGTGCTGTCCCGGTCCTCCGGCCTGCAGAACATCTGGGCGAAACGCTTTTCATACAGGGCGAAGAGCGCCCTGTGGCGCAGCGGCGAGAGCGTACGCAACTATTTTTCCCTGAAAAGCCAGAACGAACTCCTCGCAAGGCATATCTTCGAACTCGAGGAAGAAGTAAGGGCCTACCGGAACGCAGCCGCCCAGCAGGAAGCGGCCGCAAGGACTCCTGCGGACGGGGACGGGTTCACCTACATCCCGGCGACCATCGTGAAGATGAGCCGCAATTCCCAGCACAACTATATCGTACTGAACAAGGGATCCGAGGACGGGGTGACTCCCATGTCGGGAATCATCTCCGAAAGGGGAGTTGTCGGGATCATAGACGCAGTCGACAAGCATTATTCATACGGCCTGACCCTCCTCAACGCTGACGCCCAGGTCAGCGCACGGCTCGGCCGTGAAGGCGTCGTGGCGCCGCTCAAATGGGACGGCCTGCACTCCGACGGAGCCTTCCTCGACGACATCCCCCTGCACCACCAGGTCGCTCCGGGAGACACCGTGTGGACCAGCGGCTTTTCCTCCATCTTCCCTGCCGGCATACCCTTGGGGGCCGCGGGCAAGGTCAGCATGATGCACGGTTCGACAGGGCGGGTGAAAGTCCGCCTGTTCCAGGACTTTTCAACCCTGCGCTTCGTGACGATAGTGCGGAACGAAGGCATGGACGACATAGAGCGGATCAGCAACGAAAAAGGAGGCGACAAATGAGATCATTCCGTTTCTGGGAATATTACCTGCTGCTTGCCGCCGTGCAGATCATACTCTGCAACAGCCTGCACCTGACGCAGCTGCTGACCCTGTGGTTCCTGCCCATGATGGTCCTGTGCATCCCGATACGGTACAACACCACGGCGGCGCTCCTCATCGCCTTCGTCACCGGCATGGCCGTGGACCTGCTGTCGCAGGGAGTTCCAGGCCTCTGCACGGCGGCGCTGCTCCCGGTTGCCCTGCTGCGCAACCTGATTATAAGGATAGTCTTCGGCGGAGAAGTTTTCTCGAGGGGTGAGGACATATCCATACGCAGGCAGGGCGTCCCCAAGATGACCCTGGCGATACTCACCGCCACAGCCCTGTTCCTGCTAATCTACCTATGGGCGGACGGTTCCTTCACTCGCCCGTTCTGGTTCAACTCCGGGCGCTATTTCCTGTCCCTGGCAGCCGGGACCCTGGTCTCCGTGCTGCTAGTCGACTTCCTGTCCCCGGAAGAAGGTTCGATATGGAAATAAACCGGACCAACAAGCTGCTGATAGGGCTGGGAGTGGCCGCGTCGCTGCTTCTCGGGAAGATTTTCTATATCCAGATAATCAACAGCAAGTACAAGGTCAACGCCCTCAACAACTCGATGGTATATGACGTCGTATATCCTCCGAGAGGCGTGATCTATGACCGCAACGGGGACGTGCTGGTCGGGAACAAGGTCTGCTACGACGTCCTCGTGACGCCGCGCGAGGTCGGACCATTCGACACCCTGGCCCTGGCCGCGGCCCTCGGGGTGGAGGCGGATTTCGTCCGCGAGAGGATGGATTATTACCGCAGGAACCGCACCCGCATCGGTTTCCGCAGCCAGACCTTCCTCAAGCAGGTCAGCGTCGAGAATTACATGCGCTTCGCAGAGGTCCAGTACCGCTTTCCCGGATTCACGGGCAAGGTCCGCAGCATACGCGACTATCCAGTCAATGCCGGCGGCAACCTTCTCGGATACGTCTCGGAGGTTGATGCCAATTACCTCAAGAAGCATCCGGACGAGTACAAGAGCGGCGACTACGCCGGCAAGACAGGGCTAGAAGCCGCGCGGGAGGCCGAACTGCGGGGCGAAAAGGGCTACCACATACTCCTGAGGGATTCCAGGAACCGCATCCAGACATCATACAAGGACGGCGAGGCCGACGTGGATGCCGTGCCCGGGAAGGACATAGTCACGACCATAGACGCGGGCCTGCAGCAGTACGGACAGGAACTGATGGCCGGCAAGAGGGGCAGCGTCATCGCCATCGAGCCCTCTTCAGGGGAGATACTCGCCATGGTCTCGAGCCCCGGAATCGACGTGGACAAGCTCGCGGACATAGGCCGCTGGTACGGAGACATAGTACGCGACCCGAACAAGCCCATGTTCAACCGCACGGTCCAGGCTTCCTATCCCCCCGGCTCCGTCTTCAAGCTCGTGAACGGGCTCATAGGCCTGCAGGAAGGGGTCCTGAAGCCTTCCTACGAGTATCCGTGCAGCCACGGCTTCCCTTACGGCAAAGGACACAAGCTCGGCTGCCACGGCCACGCTTCCCCCCTGCCGCTGCTGGATGCCATTGCAACGTCCTGCAACGGCTATTTCTGCTACGTGTTCCGCAACGTGCTGGACAATCCGGCCTACGGTTCCACGCAGGAGGCATTCGACAAGTGGCGGGAATACGTTCTGAGTTTCGGCTTCGGCCATAAGCTCGGCAGCGATTTCCCTTCCGAACTCGGGGGGAACATCCCGACTTCAAAATACTACAACCGCGTCTACGGCAAGGGAGCGTGGAAGTTCCAGACCATCATCTCGCTTTCCATCGGCCAGGGTGAAATCGGGGTCACGCCCCTGCAGATCGCCAACCTGGCCGCCACGATGGCCAACCGCGGCTATTACTACATCCCGCATCTCGTGAAAGACTCCGAGAACGTGCAGATAGACCCCAAGTACCACGAGAGGAACTATACCATGGTGGATACTTCATATTTCGCCAAGGCGGTCCAGGGGATGTGGATGGCCGTCAACGGGGGCGGGAAAGCCGGCGGAACGGCGTTCGGGGCCGCCATTCCGGGGCTCGACGTGTGCGGCAAGACCGGCACTGCCCAGAACCCGCACGGAAAGGACAATTCCGTGTTCATCTGCTTCGCGCCCAAGGACAACCCGAAGATAGCCGTCGCGGCCTATCTCGAAAACGCCGGATTCGGGGCCACGTGGGCCTGCCCCATAGCCTCGCTGATGATTGAACGCTACCTTACCGGAACCATACGGCCCGAACGGCTGCCGGTAGAGAAACGCATGAAAGAAACAGTCCTGATAAAATGAGAGGAAGAAGCATAGACAGGGGTCTCGGGCAGATGATCGACTGGAAACTGGTCATCTGCTACCTGTTGCTGGTCCTGATCGGATTGGCCAACATCTATGCCTCCATCCACTCAGCCGATCCGGAACCTTTCTTCGCCTGGTCTTCCCGGAGCGGGAAGCAGGTCGTGTGGATCATAACCGCGCTCACCCTGGGGGCCCTGATCCTTTTCGCGGTCAATCCGAAGTTGTGGGAGGTCATCTCGCTGCCGACATACATACTGGTGCTGGGGCTGCTCGTAGCCGTGATTTTCCTTGGCGTGGAAGTGAAGGGCTCCCGTTCCTGGTTCGCCTTCGGCCCCATACGTTTCCAGCCGGCGGAAGTGTCGAAAATTTCGACATCGCTTCTGCTGGCGGCCCTGATGAGCCGCCAGGGCTTCAAGATGTCCCGGCTGCGGGACTTCCTGACCGTGGCCCTGGTCATAGGCATCCCGATGCTGGTTATAGTGGCCGAGAGCGAGACGGGTTCGGCCCTCGTGTACATTGGATTCCTTTTCGTCCTGTACAGGGAGGGGCTTTCCGGATGGGTGTTGTTCGTGGTCGGAATGGCCGTGGTCCTGTTCATCCTTTCGCTGGTGGCCCCGGTCTGGGTGGCCCTGCTGGTGCTGCTCATCGCCGTGGGTGTGTTCTTTTACGTGTTCCGCAGCTCGGCCGGCAGGTCCCTCGCGGCCAGGCGCCAGACATGGTTCCTGTCCCTGGCCGGACTGGCCGCCGGAGCGATCATGATCTTCTCCACCCAGTTCGTCTTCAACAATGTCCTCCAGGACCATCAGCGCAAGAGGATCGAGGTGCTGCTCGGACTTAAGGAGGATCCCGCCGGAGTCGGGTACAACGTCACCCAGTCCATGATAGCCATAGGCTCCGGAGGCTTCGCCGGGAAGGGCTACCTGCGGGGCACGCAGACCACCTACGGCTTTGTCCCGGAGCAAAGCACCGATTTCATCTTCTGCACCGTCGGCGAAGAGTGGGGATTCATCGGCTGCGCCATCGTGATCCTGCTGTACGCATACATGATTTTCCGGATAATCAAGGACGCCGAAAAGAGCCGGGAGGCCTTCACCCGCATTTACGGCTACTGCGTGGCCGCATGCATCTTCATGCACTTGTTCATAAACATAGGGATGACCATCGGACTGATGCCGGTCATCGGGATACCGCTGCCGCTGCTGTCGTACGGCGGCTCGTCCCTGTGGGCCTTTACGATCCTGATTTTTATTTTCCTAGCCCTGAACAAGCAGGAGAAGAAGTATTTCTAGAGTTTCTCCGCGAACGCCTTGCGGATGTCCATCCCTTGTTTGTAGAGGATGGTGCGTATACCGGCGTTTTCGGCCGCGGCGATGTTGGCCGGGGCGTCGTCGATGAAGAGGATTTCCTCAGGGGGCAGGCCGATCCCGTCTATTGTCGTGCGGTAGATTTCCGGGAAGGGCTTGAGCTGATGCAGCTGGAAGGAGAAGAAGCACTTCTTGAAGTACTTGTCGAAGGGGAGTCCCGCATTTTCCATCATCTTGGTGAAGCAGGCGCACGACAGGGGATTGTTGTTGCTGAGGATATAGAGGTCGTAGTCGGGCGCTATTTCGCGTATGAAGTCCAGCATTCCGTCGTTGAGGCCAACGAGGAACTCTTCGAAGCAGTCAAGTACCGTCTGGGCAGTCGTGCCGGGCCGGCTGTGCCTGAGGCACTCCGCGACGAACTCGTCCGCCGTGATGTTTCCGGCTTCCAGCTCGCCCACGAAACCTTTCTGGTGATATACGTTGAGGTAGTCCTCTATATCTTCGAAGCCGGCCTTTTCCTTGAAGGCCCTGATGCACTTGTTGATGTCCAGAAGGAGGAGCACCCCTCCCATGTCGAAAACGACCGCTTTAACCATTGTTTTTCTTTTTAGCGCTGCAAAGTTAAGTTTTTTCATCCTATCTTTGCAACTGCAATAAGCCTTGGTGGTGAAAAGGTAGACACGAGGGACTTAAAATCCCTTGGCCCGAAACGGCCGTGCGGGTTCGAGTCCCGCCCGAGGCACGAAAAAAGACAGCTTCGACGCTGTCTTTTTTCATGCCTTGTCTTCGACTACTGGGGGCCTAATCCCCCAGACCCCCTGGGTCGGCCTTCGGCCTCCGAGATTCATTTTCAGGCACTTTACAAAGTCTTGTTTTTTGTCTCCCCCAAATTTGGTCACCTTTTGGTCACTTTTTTCTCCCCGGCTGAAGAACCGGGAGACCGATAAATTGGAATTTACATTTACTGTCATTCTGAACGTAGTGAAGAATCTTTTTGGTCAGCCTCAAAATTTTTTGCTATACTTGTGGGGTTAATTAGTATTGCTATGAAAGAAAAATGGGCTTATACCCTTCCTGAATGCACTGTGGTGACAGTGGCGCAGGGGAATGTAATATGTGCAAGCGGGGACCCTCAGCAAACCGGGAACCGCAGTGATTATTCTTATGGCGGCAACTGGGGCATGATTGGTTCTGACGATTAAAACGGGGGTAAAATGATGAGAAACACAACCTTGT
>JAEEIQ010000066.1 GCA_016281435.1 Bacteroidales bacterium | reverse complement strand
TTCAAATCCGCTCTGGACGGCGATCTCATAAGCGGAGAAGCCTCGCGGTCCGCGCTGCACGTCCACGACCTCCCTGGCCTCTTCGGTTGCCTTGATACAGGCCGCGACAAGCCGCTCGATGAGGCTGCTGGATACGTCCTCAACCTCGATCTCCACGTTCACCACCGGATCGTCCATTACGATCTGGGTTCCTTCCTGGTCGGCCGTTCTCGGGACAAAGTTGAAAACGGGCTTGTCATAGGTCTTTGTCCGGCCCATGTACTTCGCCTGTACTATCAGGCGCTGCACTCCGAGATATTGCGGCTTTGTAGCCGAGTATTCGCAGACGAGCTTCGTGTTGTCCGTCTGGTCGATAGAAACGTCGCAGCGGCCTGCTATGGCCTTCTGCGCGTCGGAATAGAGCCACGCCTTGATGCTGCTAAGGCCGGCCCAGTCGATAGCCACCCCGCCGTCCTTCAGCCGGGTGTTCATCGTCACGTCCGCGGTGGTGCGGAAATTCGGTAGTGTAATTGTTCCCATGGTGTATCATTCGGTCAGTTTTCCGACCATATAAGTTGCGTATAGAGGTAGATGTAATTAACCGACGGCGTCCCAATCAAATAGACGGTTGCAGGGTCCTTCTGGCTGAGTGCGTTGTAGTCCGAAATGCTGGGCAGCCTGACGTATTTCATGTATTGCGGCTCGACCACGGCCCAGAACCCGTTATCGGTGACGCGCAGGATCTTCCCGGCGTCAGCCGGCATGACGGTCGGAAGGTCGTCGCGCCTGGCTCCGACGCTCCATTGTCCGGCCACAACTTCCAGGAGCTTCCCGTTATCGGTGCTTGCCACCGATGGCAGTTCAGTCGGCACCGCCGCCTTGTCCCAGGCGCCGTTCACGACCGTCAGGACCTTGCCGTCGTCGCTTCCCGTCACCGCCGGCAGGCCAGCTCCGCCAGCAGCTCCGGCTCCGCTGTTGCCGCCTGAATAGCCGGTGCCAGGGGTGTCGGTGTTGTAGGTGGTGTCGCCGTTGTAGGATGGCGTCCCGGTCCAGAGTGTGTCGAAAGCGACGAACTCATGCAGGACCGCGCCATCCATGATGCCGGAGAACATGTCCAGGGTCCCGCCCTGGAGCAGGTAGGTGACGCCCTTGTACCTGTATAGCGTAGTCATGTCCCAGGCGGTTTTGTTTATGGGTGCGCACCGGCCGTTCAGCACCCGCGCAGCGCCGTGGCGGTAGCAGAGGATCTGCTCGTGGATGAGGACCGGAAGCGGAACCGCCCTTGATGCAGACTGTCCGTTGAAATGGACCATGTACGGGTATTGCTCCGGGGTGTCCGACCCGCTCGGATAATAGTAGATGGCGGCGAGATAGTTCGTCGGTTTCACGAAGCCGACCTCCCTGGACAGGGCGCCGAACAGCGGGTGCCGTTCAACCTGCACGTTGTATGCGTCGTTGTTTACGGTCGTCACCCGGTCGCTGTCCACCGCCCGTGTCGAAGTGAGCCCTATAAGGATGGACTGAACCCTGGCATAGACGCCGTCGCCGCCCCTGTACCAAATTTTGTACTTGATATTGAAGAAGCAGACGATGAGCGTTCCAGATTCAATGTCGGAACACTCCGCAAGCTCAATTTCAAGGGCGGTCCCGTATTCGTTCTGCGCATCGTATTCCCTCGTTTGGGATGCATTTACGTTCGTGGTCCAGGAACCTCCGTCCCAATAGCGGACGGTGCTGTTGTCCTCGCTCAAATAGCGGACCTGGTATTTGATTTCGGACAGGGAATATCCTGGCGCAATCATCTTCCCGTTGTCGCTTCCGCTGTGTCCAATCGAAAGCGGGTGCGGTGTGAAATTGACCGTTATCTTCATGGCGGCCGTCCGCGTCTTGAACTGGAACCGGCTGTTGATGTAATCGTCGGTCGTGTAGTTGGAAGGGATCATGGGGTATTCCTTCCATCCGTCCACGCCTTCGTCACGCTTCAAGAAGTCGTATGCCTGTCTATCGCTGGGGTCGAACATGTTATATCCGGCGACCCATACGCTGTCCCCGCCGGAAGATAAGACGTCCGCCGGCGCGTCGTGCTCCGGTACGGAAACTCGGCCGCCGGCAGGCAGCTCGTTCCCTTCCACCTTGCATCGGTATGTCGTTGATGATCCGTATTGCAATCCAGAAAGGATTTCCAGGGGGACTTCCTTCTGCGGCTTGAAATCCACTTCTTCTATAATCTGCTTGACGGCCGGCTCGAACTCCAGGGAGCCGCCGTAGAACTCCAGCGTCTGGTAGCCCGGCGATGCGTATGGGCTGCCCATCGCCGGCATGTTGCGCAGGTAGGTGATCTCGATCTTGTCGCCGCCCACCCAGCGCAGGCACATTCCCGTCGCTTCCAGGGTCCGTTCCAGGACGTCGTACCAGTTCATCCCGTCAAAGAGTGCGGCGTTTATATATGCCTCGTGCAGGTATTCGCCGTTTGCTACGATGTTCTGCGTGCTCTCCGGGCCGAGGCCTGTCCGTGCTATGGTTACGGTCATGGCGCACTCGATCTTGTCCATCGCCTCGTCGAGCAGGTCGCT
>JAEEIQ010000065.1 GCA_016281435.1 Bacteroidales bacterium | reverse complement strand
GGACACCTGATTACGTCCAATTACACCGGGGGCTCCGTTTCCGTCTTCCCGATCGGCACGGACGGCCTTCTCGGCCCCCAGGACTGGCAGTTCGCGCCTTCCTGGCCCGCCCACATCACGCCCCACATGCATCAGGCCCTCCTTTCACCCGACGGCAAATACGTATTTGTCAATGATTTGGGATCCGACGCCGTCTATCGGTTCGAACGGACCGGCGGAAACCATCCGCTGGGAGAAGACGAACTGGCATGGAAATTCAGGGGCATCAACCTCACCGGTCCCCGGCACACGACGTTCAGTCCGGACGGCCGCTTCGCCTACCTGCTGAGCGAACTGGGCGACCAGCTCAACGTCTTCCGCTATGAAGACGGGAAACTCAGTCCCATCCATTCGCTGAAGGCCTACTCCGGCGGCGGAAAGGGCAGCGCCGACATCCATTTCAGCCCGGACGGCCGCTTCCTCTATACCAGCCACCGCCTCAAGAAGGACGGAATCTCCATATTCAGCGTCAATCAGCAGAACGGCCGCGTCAAGCGCATCGGCTACCAGAAGACCGGTACGCATCCGCGCAATTTCGCCGTCACCCCGAACGGGAAATACCTGCTGTGCGCCTGCCGGGATTCCAATGCCATCGAGATTTACGCCATCGACGCCGGGACCGGCCTGCTCTCCGACACCGGAAAGCGCATCAAGCTCGGCGCACCCGTCTGCATCCAGCTGTTCTAGAAGACTATATAGAAAGATCCCTACCGGGTTTTGTCGACATTGGCTCCCGAAAAGGGAGGGGACCCACATGTGGGGAGGATCGACAAAACCCGGTAGGGATCTTTCCTCAAACGAACGGACTCTGCTACAGGTTCGGGTTGCAGGTCTTCCACTCGGACACGGGCGGGACGATGCCCAGCGAGATGATCTCGTCGCGCATCTTGCAGAGGTGCTCGTAGGAAGCGTCAAGGGCCGCCATTTCCTCAGCGGTGCCGACGGGCTCCGTGAAGTGGCATCCGGTAGCGTCGATGACGGTCGGCATGGCCATCATGACGTTCTGGTACCTGGCGTTGCAGACATAGGTGCCGGCCGGCCAGCAGAACTTCTCACCGCCCATCGCGGCCTCGATCATCTTGACGGCCTGGTAGGCAGGGCTCTGGAAGGAGCTGCGGCCACGGAGCTTGATGATGTTGGAGCCACCCTGGATGGTGTTGTGCTTGATCTCGGCGAACTTCTCGGCGGAAAGGCCGCACTCGGCGAGGGGCTTGCCGTCGATCTTGACCTGGGAGGCGAAGACTGCCATGGCCTCACCGTGACCACCGTACGTGTGGGCGCCGGTGACCTTGCACTGCTGCACGCCGAATTCGCAGGCGAGCGCCTCCTGCAGACGGGTGCTGTCAAGCGCTGCGAGGGAGGTGAGCTGGTCGGGCTTCAGGCCGGCGTGGATCAGGGCGGTCAGCGCAGTGACATCGGCCGGGTTGAAGATGACGACGACATGCTTGACGTCCGGGCAGTACTTGCGGATGTTGTCACCGAATTCGGCGGCGATCTGGCAGTTGCCCTTCAGCAGGTCCTCGCGGGTCATTCCTTCCTTGCGCGGCGCACCGCCGGAAGAGATGATGAACTTGGCGTCCTTGAAAGCGACGGCAGGGTCGGTCGTCCAGGTGATGTTGGCGTCCGGGAAGGCGCAATGGTCCATCTCGGCGACGACACCCCGCAGGCCGGGCTCGTAAATGTCGTACAGGCAGATATTCGGAGTCAGTTTCAGCATCATGGCGGACTGGGCCATGTTCGAACCGATCATGCCGGCGGCGCCGACGATGAGCAGTTTCTCATTAGTCAAAAATCCCATGTGATATTGTGTTTTGTAGTTGTTACGATGCTTTCCAACAAAGCGATGCAAATATAAGAATTTAATGGGAGGAAAAGAACTAATTTTCTTGATATTCAAAAAAACGCTATATTTGCAGTTGCAAACTTCAAACAGTATTGATGGAACCTCCCAGTCCCATAGGCAATAACCGAGAAACCATGGCGGGTCCGCATTCGGACGACCCGTTATCGCGCAGCTTTTCCCCTGACGCATATCTGATCCTGACACGCTCCTCCGACGATGAAACTCCGGAGGGCGGGTATGTCGTTTGCGTCGCTTCCGCGCGCTCGGGGCTGGCCTATCTGGGAACAACCGGGACGACAGGTTCATAACCAACCTATATATGGGACTATATCTCAAAAAGAAACTTGAAAACGAAGCCACCATCGCCGTCTGGCAGATTACGGAGACGGAGCAGGAGCTGATCGAACTGAGTTCCACCCCCTCGGATGAGATGGAGGAAATCTCCTATATCCGCAGCGAATCCCAGCGCAAGCAGCGCCTCGCCGTCCGTGCCCTCCTGAACGAGGTCTTCGAGGAGAAGGTCTATCTCAGCCACCATGACAACGGCAAGCCTTACCTCGAGAACATGGTGACCAACATCAGCATCACGCACACCGAAAAATACGTGGCCATCATCCTCCACGACGAAGAAGACCTCGGCATCGACCTCGAATCCCTCGACCGCGACTTCTCCGCCGTCGAGAAACGCGCCCTCTCCGAGGACGAGATCGACGACCTCGACGACGAGCGCCGCAACGAACAGCTCGCCATCTACTGGTGCGCCAAGGAAGCCATCTTCAAGCGCGTGTCCGCTTACAAGGTGGACTTCGCCGAGCAGATCGAAGTCGAGCGTTTCCGTCCCCGCGGCGAAGGCGAACTCGAAGCCACTTTCATCCACAAGGACGGCTACGAAGAGGATTTCGAACTGGAATACATGACCTTTGACAGGCATGTCCTCGTCTGGGTCGTCGGCTGATCAACAACACCGTCCGGAGAAGAAACAGAATTGTTAGGCAATTTATAGCAATTCTAAATTATAAATCTTTGCAAGAAACTGTTAAGCAACGACTTAACAGTTTTTTTGTGCCCTGTTGATAACTTTTCTTTGTAAATTCTTTCGCTTTCCTGACCTTTTGTTCTAACTTTGTTCCCCAGCCTCCGGAGAGGCTCCCGTCCACCACGATCCAATAAAAACCTAATACCACCTGACCCATGGTCAAGCACGTCATCAAGCGCGACGGCCGCGTCGT
>JAEEIQ010000064.1 GCA_016281435.1 Bacteroidales bacterium | reverse complement strand
TGAAGCCCGCTGTCAGAAGACCGCTTCTTGTCGGGATCGCCGACAAGCGTTTCACCCAGGGACGTACGGAAGAACTGCACCGGATCGCAATCTCCGGCGGGGCTGATATCCTGCGTGTGCATGATGTGGAAGCCGCAGCAAGGACGCGCTCCGGCTGCGTTTAATCCGCGTCGTCCAGAACCGGGAAACTTTTCCTGAAAGCCGCCAGTGACTCCATGTCCAGTTCCGCGCTGACCGCCTCTTCGACGCCGTCACGGCAGCGGGCGATGTCCCGTCCCCATGGATCGAGAAGTACGGAACCGCCGTTGTATGAGCAGGAAGGGTCGTTCCCGGTGCGGTCCACTGCGGCCACGAAACACTGATTCTCTATGGCCCTGGCCCTGAGCAGGCTGTCCCAGGCATGCCGGCGGGAAGTGGGCCAGCTGGCTACGCAGAGAAGGGCGTCGTAGTCCTTGCGGTTGCGAAGCCAGACCGGGAAACGCAGGTCGTAGCAGATCGCAAGCAGGAACCGTACTCCGCGCCATTCGACGACGACCCTGCGGTCGCCGGCGGAGAAACGCTTATGCTCGCCGCTGTAGGTGAACAGGTGCTTCTTGTCGTAGAAAGAAACTTCCCCGGAGGGTTTTACAAAGCAGAAACGGTTGTAGAAGCGTCCGTCTTCTTCGATTGCTATGCTTCCGGCAAGGGCGCAGTCCATCTGCGCGGCCTTTTCCTTCATCCACTCGATGGTCGGCGCCGGAGCTTTCTCCGCGATGCCCTCTGGGACCGTGGCGAACCCGGTGGAGAACATCTCGGGGAAAAGGACGAGGTCGGTTTTCCCGATGTTGCCCAAAAGTGCATCAAGGTGCTTGCGGTTGGCCTCGGGATCGGCCCAGATTATATCCTGCTGGACAAGGGTGATCTTCATTATTCGTTGACTTTGACCCCTTCCGGGAGTATTATGACGGGAGTTCCAAGGCGTATCCGGCTTTTAAGGTCGGTGATGTTTTCGTTGCGTAGGCGTATGCACCCCTCGGTAGCGCGGCTTCCGATGGATTCGGGAAGATGCGTGCCGTGTATGCCGATGTCTATGAATCCGGGGACGTCCAGGCGCAGGAACCATGGGCCGTAGGCGCCTCTAATCGGCCCTTTCCCGTCATGGAAGTCATGCGTCAGGGAGGCGGAGCGGAGTAGTTCGTTGATCTTGAAGCTGCCTTCCGGAGTCTTGTTGTCGCCCTTGCGCTCTTTCGGGCCGTAGTACTTCGAGCAGGCCATCGGATAGCTGACTATCACGTTCCCCGTGGAATCCACGAGGGCAAGGTTCATCTCGGCCTTGCTGATGACGACGAAAGGGTATGAATCGACCTCGCGCACGAAACGCGCGTATCCGCTGTCGGCCTGCGAGGCGACGGCGATGGCTCCTAAAACAATGGTAAACAGTATTTTCTTCATCTTCAGCGGTGTCTGCGGGCAAGCTCCTCCTCAAGTTCGGGAATGGTCACGCCCATTTCCTCGCAGAGGACGAGCAGATGATAGATAAGGTCGGAT
This sequence comes from Bacteroidales bacterium, assembly GCA_016281435.1. The sequence continues at coordinate 3,809 of JAEEIQ010000064.1, read as the reverse complement.
GTTTCGTAGATGAAGCGGTCCTTCTTTCCAGATACGGCTTCTATTATGGCCTCGGTGCATTCCTCCCCAACCTTCTTGGAGATGGTTTTCGGCCCTTTTATGAAAAGGGAAGTGGTGTAAGAGCCTTCGGGCATTTCAGCATGGCGGGAACGGACCACGGCGGCTAGCTTGCGGATGAAGCCTTCGTCTTCCGGTGTGTCGAAGCAGGCCGTGGTGCCCCTGTGGCATACAGGGCCGGCCGGTTCGGCCTTTATGAGAAGCGTGTCCGAGTCGCAGTCCGCCCAGGCGTCCACTACTTTCAGGAAGTTCCCGCTGGTCTCGCCCTTGGTCCAGAGGCAGCCCCGGCTTCGGGACCAGAAGGTCACTCGGCCCTCGTCGAAGGTCTTCCCGAAGGCCTCTTCGTTCATGTATCCCAGCATCAGCACCTTGAGGGTCGTCGCATCCTGGATGATTACGGGAAGCAGGCCGTCGGCGTTCTTGGCGGTATTGAAATCACTGAATTTCATCTGTCCTTTTTTCTTTCGACCTTAAATATACTCAATTTTCGCAAATGGATAGTCGTTTTTCGCTTTCTGATATCCGGTCTTTGTTTTTTTTTGATACATTTGCACAAAACGAATAACCATTTTTTTACAATTATGAAGAAACTTGTAATCATGGCGCTTGCCCTCTGCGCCTCCGTAGCGCTCTCCGCGCAGGAGAGGGTCGTTTCCTTCACTGCATCGAAGTACTATCCCGAGAAAGAGAAATACGGCGTCACCTGGCCTTTCGCCAACCATAAGAGCGACATCCGCGCTTCCCTGAAGGAAGCCACCTACCTCGGAGAAGAGGTGGAGATGATACTCTCGACCGCGGAAGGTCCCGTTTCCTTCTTCTTCCTGGGCACCAAGGGTATCGTGCGCAATACCCGCGGCGGCGTGATGTGGGGCGGAGCCAATACTGATTACGTGAAATTCCCCGCAATCAAGGGCAAGGAACTCGTGAAGATAGAACTCACTTCCGGAAAGGACCTCACGCGCGCCCCTTACATCGTCGGCGAGAACGGCGAGGCCGTTGAGGGAGGCAAGGCCGTCACCGCGCCCATCGCCTTCGACCAGGTCGTCGTATGGGATCTCAAGAACGTCGGCAAGGGCAAGGCAGTCAAGCTCATGAACAATACCGGCGCATTCCTCGGTATCCGTGAGATAAAGCTTACTTACAAATAGTCTTCCCTGACCGGAATACCTCTTTCCCGGAGTCTGGCTTTCAGCTCCGGGATTTTTATTTGGCCATAGTGGAAGATGCTGGCGGCTAGGGCTGCGTCCGCACGGCCTTCCGTCAGCACGTCAGCTATGTCCTCCACGCTGCCTGCTCCTCCCGAGGCTATGACGGGGATGTCCAGCATCCCAGCGAGACGGGCGTATTCCGGGCAGGCATAACCGCTGCGGGTGCCGTCATGGTCCATGGATGTGAACAGGATTTCACCGGCTCCGCGTTCCCTGGCCTCCCGGGCCCAGCTGAACAGTTCCCTGTCCGTCAGGCGGCTTCCTCCGTGGGTGGTCACGCGCCATGTGCCTTCGATGCATTTTGCGTCAATGGCGCATACGACGAACTGGGAGCCGTATTTGGAGGCTATTTCGCTGATGAGTTCCGGCCTTGCGATCGCGGCGCTGTTGACGGAAATCTTGTCCGCTCCGCTGTCCAGCAGGCGTGCCGCGTCGTCGAGCGAGCCGATCCCCCCGCCGACGGTGAAAGGAATATTGATGCCGAGGGCTATTTTTTCGACCAGCCGGGTGAAGGTGCCGCGGCCTTCCTTCGAGGCGCTGATGTCGAGATAGACGAGCTCGTCCGCGCCGTCCCTTGAATATGCCACACCCATCTGGACTGCATCTCCGACCTCTCGAAGGCCTTCGAAATTGATGCCTTTTACGACCTGTCCGTCTTTGACGTCGAGGCAGGGGATTATCCGTTTTGCGACCATATGCGTATCTGTTCGAGTGTGATCCGGCCTTCGTAAATGGCCTTGCCGACTATGACGCGGCGAAGGCCCATCCCGTCGAGTCGTTCGATATCGTCCGCGCAGGAGATGCCCCCGCTGACGGTGATGGCCAGGTCCGGCCATTTTTCCTGCAGCTCTCCGTATAGTCCGAAAGACGGTCCCTGGAGCATCCCGTCGCGGGAGATGTCAGTGCAGATCAGCTCCTTCAGCCCGTCCGGGAGAAAAGCTTCGACAAGGGTGTCGATTTCCTCGGCGGAGTCTTCCTGCCAGCCTTTCACCGCCACCTTGCGGCCCCGGATGTCGGCGCCGAGAATGATGCGGGAAGGTCCGTGGGTGCGGAGCCAGCCCCGGAACAGATCCGGCTTCATGACAGCTACGCTGCCGATTATGGCCTGGGTGGCGCCGGCATTGAAGACGCTCCGAAGGTCTGCGTCCGTGGCTATGCCCCCGCCCCACTCCAGTTCGGTGCCGAGGCGTGACGCTATTTCCTCGAGAGTCCGCAGGTTTGCCGGGGACCCTTCTTTCGCTCCGTCGAGATCCACCAGGTGGATGCGCCGCACGCCGCAGTCTTCATACCGCAGCGCCATGTCGAGGGGGGAAGCGTCATAGGTCTTCTTCGCGGAGTAGTCCCCGCGTGTCAGGCGCACGCACCGTCCTCCTATTATGTCTATGGCCGGGATGATCTGTATCATAGCGAAAGGAAGTTCTTCAGTATCTGCTCTCCGACGGCTCCGCTTTTTTCCGGATGGAACTGGGTCCCGTAGAAGTTCTCGTAGCGCAGGGCAGCGCTGAAAAGGACGTTCCCGTGGCGGCAGGTCGCCACGGTGTCAGTGCACAGTCCGGGCGCATAGGAGTGTACGAAATAGACGCTGGAACCGGCCGGTATGCCTTTGAACAGCTTTCCGTCAAGGTTCCCTAAGGTATTCCAGCCCATGTGGGGCACCTTGGCTTCCGGGTCGGCGGGGAAGCGCCTTACCTCGCAGTCGAAGATGTCCAGCCCGCGGGCGTCGTCTTCTTCGGAGCGGCGGCACAGGACCTGCATCCCGACGCATATGCCCAGCACCGGCCTGCGAAGGCCGCGGATGACCGTCTCCAGCCCCTTGGCCCTTATGGCCTCCACCGCGCTTGCGGCATTGCCGACGCCGGGCAGAAGTACCCGCCGGGCCTGGGCTATCCGCGCGGGATCGTCGGTGAGGATGAATTCCTCCCCGAGGCGCTGCAGGGCACATGTGACCGACATAATGTTGCCGGTGCCGTAGTCGATGATGGTCGTCATAGCAGTCCTTTGCTTGAGGGCAGTTCGAAACTGAACGGGTTTCTCGCAGCGGCCTGCCGTATGGTCCTTGCGAAGGCCTTGAAGACGGATTCCGCGATGTGGTGGTTGTTCTCGCCGCGGGCCTCGATGCGCAGGTTGCAGCGGGCTTCGTCGCTGAAGGACTTGAAGAAGTGGCGGAACATCTCCGTCGGGACGTCGCCGACATATTCGCGGGTAAACTTCACGTCCCAGACCAGTTCGCTCCTCCCGCCGAAGTCCAGCAGCACCAGCGCCGCGCTCTCGTCCATCGGAAGGGCGAAACCGTAGCGGGCGATGCCCTTCTTGTCCCCGAGGGCCTGGCGAACCGCCTGTCCCAGGGCTATGGCGCAGTCTTCAATCGTGTGGTGTTCGTCCACTTCGAGATCGCCCTTGCAACTGAGTTTAAGGCTCAGTCCGCCGTGGTGGATGAGTTGGGTGAGCATGTGGTCGAAGAACTTCAGGCCGGTGTCGACCCCGGATTCTCCGCGCCCGTCGAGGTCCAGCTCGAGCTCGATATCGGTTTCGGAAGTTTTCCTT
>JAEEIQ010000063.1 GCA_016281435.1 Bacteroidales bacterium | reverse complement strand
TCCCTCGCCGCCTGCGCCCTTTTCTCCCTGTTCGTCTTCCTGATGTCCAGGGACCCGGTGAAGACGGTCTTCAACTATCCCCCGGCGATCATCGAACGTTGCCGGCAACTGGGCCTCGTCGATGACAGCAACCGTCCCGGCGGACCGATATTCTACGCGAAGAAGCTTACTGCCCTGGTCGTTTTCGGCGTGCTGCTGGGCCTTCTGGTGCGCTACGTCAACGGCTGCACGACTTTCTGGGGCGGGTTCCTCACGGCCTATGCCCTTTGGAATGTCGTGAACTGGTTCGACGCTATCGTGCTGGACTGCCTCTGGTTCTGTCACGACAAGCATTTCGTGATCAAAGGGACGGAGGATATGACGAAGGACTACCACGACTACTGGTTCCACATCAAGGGTTCCCTTCTCGGCATGGTACTGGCCATCCCGTCGGCCCTTATCGCCGGACTTATAGTGATACTATGATACTTTGACACTATTGATAACTAAACCAACTGATTGACATGGATAAGAAAGCCAGAATTGAAAGGATCTCCCTGATGGAGGACAGGTACGACGAACTCACCCGCGTGCTGGCGGGTCTGGAAGAAGCCGTCGGCGAATACGAGGATTTCAAGGACGAACTCGAGGCGCTCAAGGACTATATGGATTCCGGAGAGTGGAAGGAGGACTATGAGGCTGACGAGGCCGGACAGATCCCCTCTGACCTCAAGCGCGGTGTCCTCTCCGAAGACGGCCTTTACAACCTGCTGCATGATGCGGAGCAGATCATAGCGAAGGCCCTGAAGGTGCTCGGCGGAAAATAATCCCGCCCGGGTGACACGGTTTGGCACAATCCCTCCTTATCTTTGCATTCCCTTAAATCGAAAAGCACCATGAATGGAATCAGAAGAGCCCTGTCCGGCATATTGCTGGCGTGCACCGCGATGCTCGCTTTCTCGTGCGGCGCGCCCGAGAACGTCCCTTATGAGGTTGTAAGGAACTATTTCTTCCGCAATGACGCCGAGGTCCCCGCCTCGCCCATAATCGCCACTCAGGAGCAGTTCGACAGCCTTTTCGGTGCTGCCGCCTTCATGGGGAAGAATGGGCAGCCAACGAAGATCGACTTCGGAGAGCAGTTCGTCATCGCCGTCGTGCTCCCCGAGACGGACACCGTGACCACGCTGGAACCCGTTTCCCTGACCAGGTCCGGAAAGACGCTTACCTTCACCTACGCGAAGACGGAAGGTGAAAAGGTCTCCTACTTCATGCGCCCGATCCTTCTCGTCGCCGCAGACAAGGCAGACGAAGCGAAGACGGTCGTCCTGAAGTGCAACTAAGACACCTGCCCGCGAATGAAACCCTATCCGCTCACAGACAAGGACAGCCTGGATCTTCTGATGATGGGATCCGTCAAGGCCGGATTCCCCTCTCCCGCCGAGGAGGTGAGGGAGAAGCTGGACCTGGTGAAGCTGCTGGTGCAGCACAGCGCCTCGACCTTCTTCTTCCGCATCGACGGCATCTCGATGGTGGACGCCGACATGGACGAGGGCGACATCATCATCGTGGACAGGGCCATCGATCCCTCCAACGGCTGCAAGGCCGTCTGCTTCATCGACGGTGAGTACACCGTCAAGCGTGTGGAGATCCACGGTGACGGGGCCGTCCTTCTCCCCTGCAACGAGAAGAACACCAGGTACAAGCCCATCCCCGTCGGTCCGGACAACGACTTCCTCGTATGGGGCGTCGTGACCTGGGTCATCAAGAAAGTATAATCCATCTTATTCAAAACCATGTTCATTTATATCATTGCAGCATTGTGCTTTATCTGGGCAATCGTGGTGTTCTTCTTCACAGGAGAAAAATACATGAAGTGGTATTACCGCAATACCGGCAAGAACTATCAGGACTTCGACCTAAGGAAGTTCCGCATTGCTCATGCAGGGTCCCTGGCTGTTTTGAGTATTTTCATTCTTCTCTTTCCCGTTTGCGGGACGGGCTGGATAAAGGCTTTCCTGTATTTTGCGCCAGTGATTGTGAATTACCTCCTAATCCTGACGTGGTGCAAAAAGAAGTAGATATTATTCGTTGTTCTGCCTACCAACGATGTACATCGACCGCATACGCATAGACTGGGACAAGGTAGGGAGGACAGCTTCCTGACGCGGATCCCCGCGATCTGCCTACTGCAGGAGCTCACCTTCCGCAAGGCGGTGACGTTCTTCGTGGGTGAGAACGGCACGGGTAAGTCCACGCTGCTCGAGGCCATCGCAATCGCGTACGGATTCAACCCCGAGGGCGGGAGCCTGAACTACAGCTTCTCCACGCACGACGACCACTCCGATCTCTGCGACGCCATCACCATCTCGCAGGGCAAGCACGGTCCCCGGGGCGGTTTCTTCCTCAGGGCCGAGAGCTTCTACAACGTCTCTACCAAGGCCATCGAGTACGAACGGGAACTCGGCCGTCCGATGTACGGGGACCGGACCCTGCACGAGCAGTCCCACGGCGAGAGCTTCCTCAGCTTCATCAGGACTTTCACCCGGACGGGCCTTTTCATCATGGACGAGCCTGAGGCGGCGCTCTCCCCGCAGCGCCAGCTCTCCCTCTTCTCCCGCATCGCCGAGATGGCCAGGGAAGGGTCGCAGTACATCATCGTCACCCATTCGCCCATCCTGCTCGCGATGCCGGATGCGGATATCATCGGGTTTGATGACAAGGGAATCAGGTATCTGGACTACGAGGAGACGGAGAGCTACCGGATCACGGAGATGATGGTCAACCACCGCGACCTGATGGTCTCGCAGCTGCTGCAGGAGGAAGACTGATCCCTATGTACGCCCTTGCCGACTGCAACAATTTCTTCGCCTCGTGCGAAAGGGTCTTCCGTCCGGAGCTGAGCGGGAAGCCGGTCATCGTGCTCAGCAACAACGACGGCTGTGCGGTGGCCAGGAGCAACGAGGCCAAGGCGCTCGGCATCAAGATGGGCGATCCCCTCTTCAAGATAAGGGACATCGTAGAGAGGAACC
>JAEEIQ010000062.1 GCA_016281435.1 Bacteroidales bacterium | reverse complement strand
TGGCGGTGTTCTCGCCGTTCATGTCGGTGTTGGCCGAGCAGTGCATCGCGGCGATGCCCTTCAGGGGAAGGTAGTAGTTCATCATTGAGAACATTCCCTTCTTCATCTCTCCGCCGTACCAGGTGTTCAGGATGACCTGCTCGCGTGAAGTCACGTTGAAGGCCACGCAGGTCTCGCTGCGCAGGCCGAGCTCCTTGTAGTTGTCGACCTTGGCCTTGGCGGCGCAGTAGACGACGAAGTCGGGCTCCTGGTCGATTTCCTTCTGGTTCTTCGGGCGGATGAACATGTTGGTCACGAAATGGGCCTGCCATGCCACTTCCATGATGAAGCGGACCTTCATGCGGGTGTCCTTGTGGGTGCCGCAGAAACCGTCCACGACGTAGAGCCTCTTGCCGCTGAGCTGGCCGAGGGCGAGCTTCTTGACCTCTTTCCAGGTCTTGACGCTCATCTTGTGGTTGTCGTTGGGATAGCCTTCGGTGGTCCACCAGATCTCGCCGGGTTTGCCTTCCTTCGTGGTGTTGTCGTAGACAATGTACTTGTCCTTGGGGGAACGTCCGGTGTAAACTCCCGTCATCACGTTGATGGCGCCGAGTTCGGTCACCTGTCCCTTGTCGTAACCTTCAAGACCGGGTTTGGTCTCCTCGTTGTAGAGGACTTCGTAGGAAGGGTTGTAAAGGATTTCTTTCACACCCTTGATGCCGTACTTTTTAAGATCGAAATTGAGCATATTGTATAAGTGTTTTCTGTTAAACGAAAAATCTTGCGAATTTAACAATAATCCATCTAAAAACAAAGGATGGACAAAGCAATTTTTATGTCTATATTTGTATCTGCGATATCATGGAAAGACCGCTGGACATATTGAAGCGATATTGGGGGTATGACTCCTTCCGTCCCATGCAGGAGGACATCATAGACGCGGCCCTGCGCGGAGAAGACGTGCTGGCCATGCTTCCTACCGGCGGCGGCAAATCCGTATGTTTCCAGGTGCCCGCCATGCTCAGGGACGGGGTCGCTATCGTGATAACGCCCCTGGTCGCCCTGATGAAGGATCAGGTGCAGAACCTCTCCTCCAGGGGCATACGCGCCGAGGCGCTCCACGCCGGGATGGAAAGGCGGGAGATGGAAACCGTCCTGAACAATACGGCCTTCGGGGATGTGAAGTTCCTGTATGTCTCTCCTGAAAGGCTGTCTTCCCCGATGTTCCTTTCCTGGCTCATGGAGATGCGGGTCTGCTTTATCGTCGTCGATGAAGCGCATTGCATCTCGCAGTGGGGATACGACTTCCGGCCGGATTATCTCAGGATAGGGGAGATACGCAGCCGGGTCGATGCGCCCCTGATAGCCCTGACCGCAACGGCCACCCCGGAAGTGGTCACCGATATCATGGATAAGCTGTCCTTCAGCAAGCCCCTTGTGCTCAAGAGCAGTTTCGAAAGGCCGAACCTTTCCTACGTCGTGCGTCATTGCGAGGACAAGAACGGACAGCTTCTCGATATCTGCCGCGCGGTTCCCGGTTCAGGGATAGTCTACATGCGTCACCGGCGCCGCTGCGAGGAAATCGCTGCGTTCATGAAGGAGCAGGGGATCGAAGCATCGTTCTACCATGCGGGGCTTCCTCCTTCCCAGCGCTCTGAACGCCAGGAAGCGTGGAAGAAAGGCGAAATCCGGGTCATGGTCTGCACCAACGCCTTCGGCATGGGAATAGACAAGCCGGATGTACGTTTCGTCGTGCATCTGGAAATCCCCGACGGCATCGAGTCCTATTTCCAGGAAGCGGGGCGGGCCGGACGCGACGGCAGGCGTTCCTATGCGGTCCTGCTATGGAACGAAAGGGACATAAGGCGCCAGCGCGACCTGCTCGAAGGCTCCTTCCCTTCCCTTGAGACCATAGAAGACATATATTATAAGTTGCATGTCTTTTACGACATCCCGTACAATACGGGCGAAGGCCGGAGGCTGATGTTCGACGTCAATGCTTTTGCAAAGCGCTTTTCGCTCAGCATCTCCGTGGTGCGCAACGCCCTGCGCTACCTTGAGCGCTCCGACCACCTGAGCTGGTCGGAGGACGTCGACACGTCCACGATGGTGCGCATAAGCGTCGAAAGGGAGGCCCTCTACGGGATAGACCTTCCCGAGAGCGGGATGGAAACGGTGCTCGAGCACCTGATGCGGAACCATACCGGTGTCTTTTCCCACCTGGTACCCGTCAACGAGGATGCGCTCGCCGCCGCATGCGGGCTGAACATACCCCGCCTGCGGGTGCTGCTGTATAAGCTTTCCCTCGAACACGTGCTCCGCTATGTCCCCTGCGACCACGGAGACGTGATCCTGCTGCACCACCCGCGGCTGGAACCGGGGAATCTCGACCTGAAGCCATCGCTCTACGCCCGGCTGCGGGAAACTGCGGAGAAGCGGTTCATGGCGGTTGCACACTACGCCATGGAGGAGGACACCTGCCGTTCGCGCATCCTGCTTTCATATTTCGGACAGACCGGCAGCCCGGACTGCGGGCACTGCGACGTCTGTCTTTCGGCCAGAAAAACTAATTAACCTTTTTATATGCTCAGCTTTCTGAAACAGCCGGCGTACAAGCCGGAGGAGACAGGTCCCCAGGCGGACAAAAAGTACAAGAACATGAGGCTCCAGGTGTTCCTGGGCGCGTTCATAGGCTATGCGGGATTCTATCTCGTGCGGAAGAACTTCTCCATGGCCATCCCGGCGCTTGCGCCCCTGGGCTTCGAAAAGGGGGAACTCGGCGTCGTCCTGTCGATGAACGCCATCGCATACGCCCTTTCCAAGTTCCTCATGGGAAGCGTATCCGACCGCAGCAACGCCCGGGTGTTCCTTCCCCTGGGCCTGGTCCTGACCGCGATCTCCATGGCCTTCATGATAGTTCCCATCCAGTTCATAGGGGCTGACCACAAGGTGCTTGCCATAGTCCTGATGGCTTTTCTGAACTTCCTCGTCGGCTGGTTCAACGGAATGGGCTGGCCTCCTTGCGGACGCGTGATGACCCACTGGTTCTCCGTGAGCGAGAGGGGAACGATGATGTCGATCTGGAACTGCGCGCACAATGTCGGCGGCGCCCTCGTCGGTCCCATGGCGACATACGGAGCCGTGTGGTTCGGAAGCTGGTTCTACGGTGCGCATACGGAGTTGTACTTCCTCATCGGAACCTTCGCTTTCCCGGCTGCCGTAGCCCTTTTCGTGGCTCTTCTGGCGTATGTGCTGCTGCGGGACACCCCCCAGTCCTGCGGTCTTCCGTCGATTGAGAAATGGCGCAACGACTATCCCAGCGGCTACAGCGAGGAGCATGAGAAGACCCTTTCGACGAAAGAGATATTCTTCAAGCATGTCCTGAACAACAAGTTTCTTTGGTTCATAGCCCTGTCGAACGCCTTCGTCTATATGGTCCGTTACGGCTGCCTCGACTGGGCCCCGACCATCCTTACCGAAAAGGGAGTTGACCTGAAGAGCGCCGGATGGGCTTATTTCGCATACGAGTTCGCCGCGATTCCAGGCACCCTTATCTGTGGCTGGGTCTCAGACAAGCTGTTCCACGGGCGCAGGGCCCTTCCTACGATGATCTTCATGGCCCTCGTAGCCGTGTTCATCTTCCTTTACTGGCAGTTTACCGACAACCTTACCATAGTGATAATCAGCCTTATCGGCATCGGTTTCTTCATCTACGGACCGGTCATGCTGATAGGAGTCCAGGCTCTCGACCTCGCACCCAAGAATGCCGCCGGCACGGCCGCGGGACTGACCGGATTCTTCGGCTATTTCTTCGGCACGGCGCTGCTAGCCAACATAGTGCTTGGCTATGTGGCCGAATCCGCCGGATGGAACTGGACCTTCCTCCTGCTGCTCGGAGCCTGCGCCCTGTCCATACTCTTCATGGCCCTTACCTTGAAGAAGGAGAGCTATCTTTCGAAGAAGAAATGAGTGACGCCTATCCGATGATGAGCCCGTCCCAGGCGGGCTCGACGCCGGGAGGCAGTTCGGCCGCGAATTCGGAGTGGCGGGGAAGCTGGTGCGACAGGTGGGTGATGTAGGAGTGCTTCGCGCCTATCCTTTCGAACATGTCCAGTACTTCCGGGAGGGAGAAGTGCGAATGGTGCGGTCCCTTCTTTACGCAGTTCAGGGTCACGTATTCGACGCCTTTGAGTTTCTCCAGCTCCCCGTCCTCCAGCAGGTTCATGTCCGTGAGGTATGCTATGTTGCCGAAGCGGAAACCCAGGACCGAAAGCTTTTTCTCCTTGTGGTGCCATCCCTGTATGGGGATCACTTCCACCGGAGGGATGTGCTCGGTCACGGCTGGAGCGGAATGCCTGTAGCCGAAGCCGGGTTCCCATCTGAGAGTCTCTTCGGACTCGTTCGAATGCACGAGGAAAGGTTTTCCGCCGTCTATCCTGTGGATATGCCATTCGGGGGATCCGGGATAGCGTGGAACGGCGAAGGCATAGGAGTACTCCTTCCGCAGGGACGCCTCCACATATTCCTCGCAATATATGTTGACGGGCCTGGCTTCCGCCAGATTCAGGGCGCGCGTGTCGTCCAGCCCACCGGTGTGGTCCTTGTGGTTATGGGTCAGCAGGATGGCATCTATGTGGCTGCAGCCGGAACGGAGCATCTGCTGACGGAAATCCGGCCCGCAGTCCACCAGTATGGTAAGACCGCCGTATTCGACCAGGGCCGAGGCCCTGAGCCTGTTGTCCCTCGGGTCTGCGCTTTTACATACCGGGCATCCGCATCCGACAAGGGGGATGCCCGAGGAAGTGCCCGTCCCGAGAAAAGTAAGTTTTGCGTTCATCATATTTCCACCTCCACGATCTTCCCGACCATGTCGGGATTCCAGGGCTTGGATACCCTTATGTAATTGCCCGTATAGCCGGACATTATGCCGCCTTTCTCCGTGGATTCGAAAAGCACCCCGGCGCGGGTCCCCTTGTGCGCGGCGACGAATTCGGAATGGAGCCGGGAACATAGTTCTTCCAGTGACGCCACCCTTTCCGCCTTCACGGCCGCGTCGACCTGGTCCGGCATGGATGCGGCCCTGGTGCCCGGGCGTATGGAGTAGGGGAATATATGCAGGAAAGCCGGATGCAGGCTTTCGATGAAAGAGCGGCTCTGCAGGAAAAGTTCTTCAGTCTCGCCCGGAAGCCCGGTCATGATGTCTATCCCGAAAAAGACCTTCGGCTTTCCGGAACCTTCCATCTTGCGGCGTATGCTTTCTATCTTCGAGGCGAAAAACTCCGTGTCGTACCGACGGCCCATCCGGGAGAGTATCTCGTCGCTGCCGCTCTGGAGCGGTATGTGGAAATGCGGCTGGAACTTGGTGCCGGAAGCGATCCAGTCGATGATCCCGTCACTGAGAAGGTTCGGTTCGATTGAGGATATCCTGTACCTTTCTATGCCTTCGACGCGGTCCAGTTCCTGCAGCAGGCCGAGGAAAGACTCTCCGGTATCCCTTCCGAAGTCCCCTGTGTTGACCCCGGTAAGGACTATTTCCTTCATGCCTTTGGCAGCTATTTCTTCCGCCATCCTGACAGCCTCGCAACTGCGTACGCTCCGGCTCCTCCCGCGGGCGAAGGGGACCGTGCAGTATGCGCAGTAGTTGTCGCATCCGTCCTGTATCTTGAGGAAGGCGCGGGTCCGTTCCCCGCTGCTATATGCCGGGAAAATGGCTTCGGGGGTTGCTTTGAACGGCTCTTTGCTTCCTGACAGGAAGTTGAGCGTTTCCGGGACGAGGGCGGATTTCTCCTTCGCTCCGAAAACGAGGCTCACGCCTTCTATCCCGCGGACTTCATCCCTTTTCAATTCGGCATAGCAGCCGGTCACGACTATTGCCGCAGCGGGGTTGATGCGGTGCAGCTTGCGTATTTCGCTGCGGGATTTCTTGTTCGAGACTTCTGTGACCGAGCAGGTGTTGACAAGGTACACGTCCGCCTTCTCCCGCCAAGGAACGGCTTCGAAACCGGCTTTGATAAAGGCCCGTTCCCAGGTGGATGTCTCTGCATAATTGAGCTTGCAGCCCAGTGTCACGAACGCTATCTTCATGCCAGTAACAGAAATACGCAGGGGCGTTTGCCTATCTCGAAGTGCTCTTTTTTCCATTCGCCGACCCTTTTTGTACGAAGGGTGCAGGTGGGAAGCGTCAGGTCGGCTGCAATGCAGAGTCTGGTTCCCGCCGAAAGGCACTGAAGAAAGTCCTGGAAAAGGGAATCGTTCCTGTAGGGCGTCTCTATGAATATCTGGGTCTGCCGGTGGGCGGCGGAGCTTTTCTCAAAGCTACGTATGGCCTGCCTGCGGGCGTCGGTCTTTGCCGGCAGGTATCCGTTGAATGCGAAGGACTGCCCGTTCAGTCCGGATCCCATCAAAGCCAGCATCAGGGAGGATGGTCCGCAATGCGGGACCACTTCGATCCCCGCTCCGTGGCAGAGGGCCACGAGGACGGCACCGGGGTCGGCCACTGCCGGCAGTCCGGCTTCCGAGATCAGTCCGATATCCCGTCCCCCGTCGAAAAGGGCGAGAAGGGCCTCCGCTTCAGCCGGGGTGCTGTGTTCGTTCAGCAGATGGAAATCCAGATTGTCTATGTTGCCCTTGTGCCCGGCGCGGGAAAGGAAGCGGCGCGCGCTCCTTAATTCCTCGACCACGAAGCAATCCAGCTCCGGGATGATTCCGAGCACGGACCTGGGAAGGACCAGTTCCGGATCGTAGTCCCCGAGCGGGGTCGGTATCAGATGCAGGCGTCCCTTGCCGTCATTCATATTCTTCTTCTATCTTTATTGTCTTCATCTCTTCCTCCTTGATCTCCGCGTCTTTTTCCTTGCGCCTGAATATCCCTTTTATGAAGTCGGAGAACTTGTTGAATTCTTTCTGGTAAGACAGGCCGACGCCGTTCCTCTGCGAATAATCGAGGTAGCTCGTGTATTCGTCCGCCGAATGGGAGAACAGGTTGAGGCGGAACTTCCCGGGCTTGTCGAGCTTCACTTCGATGTCGAGGTCGCCGACCATGTCCCCGTTGGGATTGGTCGTGGTGCTGTACTGCCGGTTTCCTATGGTACCGTTGACCAGCACCCTGTTGTTGAACAGCTGGGTCGAGACCGCAACGTCGAATATGTCCGTACCCCTGTCGTTGGGATGGTAGCCGAGGCCGAGGTCGAGCGGAATGTCCAGCTTCTGCAGTATGTTGTTCAGCTGGTTTGACATGATTTCCGTGACGTTTGAGTACAGGATGTCGGTGTTGTTTACTATGCCGGATGCTTCGTTGGGAAGGAAGGTTCCGGTCACGAGCAGGGCGACGAACTGCCTCTGGATCTTGTCTTCGGTGTTCAGCGCGCTCTCGACGAGGGATTTGGTGGTCGGGTCGAGATCGGGGATGTTGATGGAGAAGGACAGCTGCGGGTTAACTATCTTGTCGTCGATCTTGATGCCGCATTCCACAGTCCTCCTGGTCGCCACCGACGTGGTGTCGGAGAGCAGGGTGGAAAGCTGTGTCTTCAGGGTGTAGACGGCTTCCACGTCGAGGTCGCTGTCCGGAAGTTCCCCGTTGAACTTGATCGAACTGCCTTCCTTGATCGAGAACTCCCTGTTGGCCAGTCCGAGGGCGACGAAGTTGTAGTGTCCTTCGGTTATGCTGTAGTCTCCGTTGACCGTGAAAATGTCATAGGCGGGCCTGAACTCGAGGTTCACAAGGCCGCTGCCGCGCACGGACATGACGTTGCCGGTGGATTTGTCTATCTCCAGCAGGGCGGTAAGGTCCTCGGTGGCGTTGATCCTGGCCCTGACGGTCAGGTCGCTGGTCTTTCGGGTCTTGCCGGAAGAGCGGCCCATCCTCGCCTCGTAGGGGTCGATGTAGACTTCCTTTTCTTCCTGCCGGAAAGTCAGAAGGTTCCTGGACGAGCTGACGGAATAACCGTTGAGCGGCACGTGGACCTGCCCGTCGTCCGAAGTCACGGCATCGACGTCAAGCTGCAGCTCTTCCAGCGCACCGGTCGCCTTGATGTTGCCGGAGGCGTAGAGGGAGCCGTAGAAGGCAGTGCCGTCTTCTTCGTCCAGGTCGAGTATCGTCATGTTGTCGAACTCGATGTCAGCGTCCAGCACCGGGCTATCGGAATTGAAATCAAGGCTGCCGTTTATGCTGCCCTGTCCGTCCCTTTCATCGGAGATGCTTACGTTGTCGAGGTATAAGCCGTTTTCGTCGAGGAAGAAGGGGCCGTCCAGCGTATAAGACGCGCCCGTTGGCCCAACGGTGATGAAAACTTCCTCAAGCTGGCCTCCGTTGCTCCCGAGGATCAGGCTGTCCAGCGGCCCCTGGGCTGTGAAACTGCCGCTGACCCGACCTCCGGTTTCGTTGAAGATTTCGGACAGGAAGGGCTGCGCGACGGCCAGACTGAAGTGGCTGAGGTTTGCAGTCGCGTCTATCGTGCGTTCCGTGGGGCTGAAGAAGCCGCTTGCGGTAAGGGCCTGCCTTCCGGAGTTGTTGTTTGCAAGTTCGAGGCGGTATTGCTCCGTAATCTCGTCCCAGTCGGCGCTGAGGCTGATCGAACCGATTTCGTTCCCGGCCACGGAGAGATTCTGTCCCGTGATTTCGGCCTCTATTCCCGAATTGCGTCCGGTAGGGGACAGTATGCGGCAAATGCCGTCCGCCGACCCGGCGAGGTCCAGGGGACGGACGAGGAAGTTGTCCACGGTGGAAAGGTCGAAATTGTCCATGGTGATCATCAGCGTGTCCGCCTTCCTCGGGGAAAGGCCTCCTTCCATGGCGATGGACTGTCCGCCGTTGGTGAGAAGGAACCTGTCCATGTCCAGTTCTCCGGCCCGCAGCCTTATTTCGCTTTCCCCGATATCCCACTGGTCGCCGTTCAGTTTGATGTAGGAATAAAGCGGACGGGCCTTGATTATCAGGGTGTCCGTCTCGTCCCTTGAGAAATCGCCCGTCAGGTATATCTCGCCGAAATCACTCTCCGTTCCGGCGTTGTCGTAGTGGAGGCCGAGGGCGAAGTTGTTGTCTTCCGCGTAGGCCGTGAGCGCCGCGTCCCTGAATCCGAGTCCGGCAACGCGCATTTCCTTTCCTGTGACTATGCAGTTGAGGCTTCGGTCAAGGTTGTCCAGTTCCAGGTCCAGACCTTTCAGGTAGTTTGCGCCGAAAGCGATGCGGGGGGATGTCATGCGGCCCTTAAGGATGCCGCGCTTGTCTATCTGCATCCGCAACGAGGTGCTGTCCGCGACGTACAGGCCGGGAATGAAATATGAAAGCAGGTCCCAGGAGTCGTGGAAGTTGAATTCAAGTTCCGATGTCCCGTGCGAAGAGGGCTTGTCCGTCGCCTTGTATAGGGCCGGCAGGTCCCGCCTTGTCGTGACTGCCTGTATGTCTTCCAGCAGTTCGCTGACAGGCCTGCTCCCGACGTAGCCTCCGTCCGCGAAGGACGAGTTGAACTGGATCCGGTGCACGTCGTCGTTGGAGTGTGATGCGATGCTAATATCTCCTATGTCCTTCAATCCTTCCTCGTTTTCAAGGGTGAACCCCTGGACGTCGATGTCTCCGATAAGGTCGCCTCTCCCTATTCTCATGAAGTTGGCGAAGACCTGGCCGGAGACCCTCGCCGTTTCACCCTTGTACAGATTCAGCGCGACGAGGTCCGAATAGCCCAGGTTCGCATAGAACTTGTACAGGGCGTTGCTTGTCTTTCCCGACAGGTTGAATATGCCCTGGAAGATGAAATTCAGGTTGGGGTCGTCGCAGATCAGCTTGCCGTCGAAGGCACTCCCGCTGAATCGCCCTGCCGCCGCAATGTTGGAGTAGTCGTAGCCGAAAGCCCCCAGTTTGCTTATGCGCAGGGAATCCACGATGACGGAAGGTCCGTCGTCGGCGAACGTCGCCTTGAGCCCGCCGTGCATGGTCAGGCCGCCGAGAAACTCCTTCCTGGTCAGCGTTCCTATCTGGAGGTCGTCCGAAGAGACAGTGCCGGAAACCTTGAGGGGTTCCTTTGCGGAGAGAAGGTCCCTCACTTCTGCACGTGCGGAAGCCTTTCCTATGCGGGAAGAAAGTCTCGCATTCATTTTCAGCTTGTTGAGCGGGCCGTTGCCATCGGCGTCGAGGACGAAGGTCCGTCCGGGGGCGAACCCCTTCAGGTCAGCCTTTACGCCGGGCGCCCACGCTGCCAGGAGCCTTTCGAGTGAGGACGTCGTGAAGGTAAGTCCTTCGACCTTTGCCGATGCGAGCATGGTCTCGATGTCAGGAATCCCCGTGGCACTTGCACTAACGCATCCCCTGACGCCGCTGTCCGCGTCAGTGAATTGCAGTTTGTCGACCTGCATGTCGTTGACATAGCCGCTGGCTTGCCCTCCATCCAGGAACAGGGTGGTGGAAAGCCCTTTGGGGAAGCCTGTATATGCGTAAAGGCTCTTCATCGAAAGGACCGACCCCTTGCCGATCTTTGCCCCTAGACGCACATTCTTGATAAAATCCCTGAATGCATAGGCATTCGCATAGTTCATCGTATAGCTCTTGAGCCTCAGGTCGGACCATTCGTCTATCAGGCGGAAATGGCTCACTTCGGTCTTGCCCATTCCGACCTTGGCACGTCCCGTCGCGCGTATTATCTCATATCCGCATTTTTCCCTTGCGACCAGGCGGTCGGCGACCCCGCTGACCCGGCTTCCGGCCATCCTCAGGTTATGTCCTTCCAGAGAGGCCACAAGATCCAGGTCCTGCCAGTCGATATGCGTTCCGTCGCAGGGCTGATGGGGGTGTGATGCATCCGAGAGGCGGAAACGGAAATTGCGTATCCGGACTTTTGATGCATCGAACACCTTGCCTTTTTCGACCGGAACTTCCGGAGGCTTCGGCATGCCGAATATCCTCGCCATGTTGTTCGGATATGCGCTCACGCCTATTTCGGTGACCAGATGCAGCATCGCCCCGTCTATGTCGATGCGCCCGATGTGAAGACCCTCTCCCGGGAGGAAATTCCCCAGCGACAGGGTCGCGGTCACAAGATCGGCGGAGAAGAGGGTGTCCGCGGGGACCCAGCCTTCCTCGTCTTTTTTGACGGGATTGTCGTCGAGTATAAGGACATCCTTCAGTATCAGGGCGTTGAAAGGACTGAAACGGGCCGATCCGATGCGGACTTTCCCTTCCAGCTTCTCGTCAAGGCCGGACAGTACTTTCGCCACGATACGGTCCTGTACCTCCGGCTGCTGGAGCGCGATAAGGACTCCGAGCAGCAGAAGCAGGAGAAGACCTGCGACGCGGGCGAGAATATGATAGGCTTTTTTGATGTCGATGCTATTTATGCAATCTACAAAAATAATACTTTTATCTCAGTTTTTTGTAAATTTGTGCCTCGAAAACTGACTGTAATGGCTGATTTGATTCTCGGCATAGAATCTTCCTGCGACGATACTTCCGCCGCCGTCCTCCGTGACCGCGTGATGCTTTCCAACGTCATTGCGAGTCAGGAGGTGCATCGCTCCTTTGGCGGCGTGGTCCCCGAACTCGCGTCGAGGGCCCATGAACTCAATATCGTTCCCGTTGTCAGCGAGGCCCTTGCAAGGGCCGGTGTGAAGCCCGGCGACCTGGATGCGATAGCGTTTACGCGCGGCCCGGGTCTTCTTGGTTCCCTCCTCGTCGGGACATCGTTCGCCAAGGCCATGAGCCTATCGCTGGACATTCCCATGGTCATGGTCAACCATCTGCAGGGCCATGTCCTCGCAAGTTTCATCCGTCAGGAGGGGGAGCCGGTGCGGGAGCCTTCCTTCCCGTACCTGTGCCTTCTGGTTTCGGGAGGCAACTCTCAGATTGTCAAGGTGAATTCGCCGCTCGATTTCGAGATTCTCGGCCAGACCATAGACGACGCAGTCGGCGAGGCCTTCGACAAGTGTTCGAAGATGCTTGGACTTGGATATCCTGGAGGGCCGGTCATCGACAGGCTCGCCAAAAACGGGGATCCGCTCCGCTTCAAATTCGCCAAGCCCCATATCCCCGGACTGGACTACAGTTTCAGCGGCATCAAGACTTCGCTGCTGTATTTCGTCAGGGATGAGATGGCAAAGGATCCTTCTTTTCTCGAGAACAACAAGGAGGACCTGTGTGCCTCCTTCCAGAAGACCCTTATCGACATCCTCATGGACAAGCTCCTCAAGGCGGTCCGGCAGACAGGCATCAGGGACATAGCCATCGGAGGCGGAGTCTCCGCCAACAGCGGTCTCCGCTCCCGTGTCGAGGAAGAAGGCCGCAAGCGCGGCTGGAACACCTGGCTTCCGCCTTTCAAGTTCACGACCGACAATGCCGCGATGATAGCCGTAGCTGGGTATTTCCATTACAAGGCAGGCGAACGCGCTCCTCTGGACATTGCCCCCGTCTCACGTATCTCCGACTTCTGATGAAAGAGATAGAGATACTCCTTTCTCCCGGACGTAACCCTTCCGAAGCGCAGCTCGTGGAAGAGGCCCGCAGGAAACTCGGGCTGCCTAAGGCCGCCGTCCCTTTCTGCGTCCCGGTCAAGCGCTCCATCGATGCCAGGAAAGATATCGTATGCCGCTGGAAAGTAGAGGCTTACTCCTCTCGTGATGAATACGTTCCATATGAACTTCCCCGGATGGAGGATGTCCGGGACAGGCCGGCGGTCGTGGTCGTCGGCGCGGGTCCTGCAGGACTGTTTGCCGCGGTGAAACTGGTCACTCTTGGCCTTCGTCCTGTCGTCCTTGAACGAGGGAAGGACGTGCATGCAAGAAAGACCGACATGGCCGCCCTTTCGCGTACAGGCCTTGTGGATCCCGATTCCAACTACTGCTACGGCGAGGGCGGCGCTGGAGCATTTTCCGACGGGAAACTGTACACGCGTTCCTCCAAGAGGGGAGACAACAGGGAAGTCCTCTACCGTCTGGTCGAGGCCGGTGCGTCGAAAGACATACTCATCGATGCGCATCCGCACATAGGAAGCGACAAGCTTCCCGCCGTCGTCGAAAACCTGCGCAAAGCCGTAGAATCATGCGGAGGGGAGTATCATTTCGGAGCGCGGGTGTGCCGTGTGGAAGGCTCCGACGGCGATTTTCTCCTCCACTGCGCCGACGGCCGCTGTTTCCGCGGGGTCAAGGTCATCCTTGCCACTGGGCACTCCGCGCGGGATGTCTATGAAATGCTTTCGTCCGCCGGAGGGCAGTTGCAGGCCAAGGGTTTTGCAATGGGCGTCAGGGTGGAGCATCCGCAGGAGAAGATCAATTGGATACGTTACGGAGGGCGATGGAACCCGCCGCTTCCCCCCGCGGAATACTCTTTCGTCGAGCAGGTGGACGGAAGGGGAGTGTTCTCCTTCTGCATGTGCCCGGGAGGCATACTGGTCCCTTCCCAGACCGAGCCCCGGACCATAGTCCTGAACGGCATGAGCAATTCTTCCCGGAGCGGGAAATTCGCCAATGCCGGAGTCGTGGTCCAGATAGAACCGGAAGACGTGCCTGGCGACGGCGCGATGCGGCTGATGGATTTCCAGCAGGAGGTCGAAAGGAAGATGTATGAATATGCGAGGCAGGCCGTCGAGGCCGGCGCGGAGCGGTCTTCCGGATCCGATTTCAACGTCCTTGCCGCTCCCGCCCAGAGGATGGAGGATTTCTGCGAAGGACGGCTCACGAAACGTCTTCCTGAAACTTCCTACCATCCGGGGATAGTCTCCGCTCCGCTTCATGAACTGCTCCCGGAGATGGTTTCCTCCCGCCTCAGGAAGGCTTTCCCTCGTATTCCGATGAAGGGTTATTACACCAACGCGGCCCTGCTTCTGGCCGTCGAGTCGAGGACGTCTTCCCCTGTCCGTATCCCGAGGGATCCCGAGTCGCTTGAGTATGTTTCCGTTCCGGGGATTTATCCATGCGGGGAGGGTGCCGGTTATTCCGGAGGCATCGTCTCTTCAGCGATAGACGGGATACGTTGCGCCGCAGCTGCGGCCGCTTCTATAAAGGGCTGATCTATTCAGATATAACTCCGCTCCCGAGCAGCTCCGGATATTCGGCGTTCGCCGGATCGTCCGCTTCTGCGGCATACCATGCGGCGAACTGTCCGGGCGTGATTCCCCTCTGCGGCGAATCGAAAATAATGAATAGACCGTTTTCGCGCATGAGAAGGGTCGCATCCTGCAGGGGCTGGCGGTAGCGTATCCGCACCCGGCATCTGAGAAGGCCCTTTCCCGGAGCGGGCAACAGGCCTTCCCTGAGCTGGTGAATCTCGTCCGTCGCAATTCGGAGCACGCTCCTGGATAGTCCGGGATGCGTATGGCCCTCTCCGACGAAGACGCGGTTGGAGGCGATGTCGTTTCCTATTACGAAAAGGGATTCCTTGTGTCCTCCTACCGCGAGCCCCTTTCTCTGTCCTATCGTGTAGAACTGGGCCCCGTCGTGCGTGCCGATGATCTTTCCGTACGGATTGTCCTTGTGCCGTGTCTTTTTGACGTGGTGCTTTCCCGAGCGGTAGGTTTCAGTCTCGAAGCTGATGTCGTAGCGTACCGGGCGGGCGAGCATCGCGAGCTCCTCGCCGGATAGGGCGGACAGCCTTTCCGGATCGTATGCATTGGGCTTTGCCCCGCCGTCAGGCTTCTCTTCGGATATGTACGAACTTATCATCCTAGCAGGGGAGCCGTCCGCAGTCAGTGACGAGAGCAGGGCTTCCTGCTCCCTGTAGAGGGCGTCATCTTCGAAGTATTTCGGATACACTTCGACTATTTCCCCTTCCTTCGGGCTCAGTTTCTGCTTGAGGAATGTCGGAAGGTCCACCTTGCCGACGAAGCAGATGCCCTGCGAGTCTTTCTTGTCCGCTGACGGAAGATCCGCTTCCGCGGCTATTGCGCGCACTTCGCTCTTGAGCATTCCCCCGATAGGAAATATGGCTTTGGACAGTTGCTCCTGGGTCAGCTGGCAGAGAAAATAACTCTGGTCCTTGCCGGGATCGACGCCTT
Organism: Bacteroidales bacterium; assembly: GCA_016281435.1. Next base: position 18,539 of record JAEEIQ010000062.1, on the reverse strand, counting down.
CGAGAAGGCGCCATGCGGGAGTTCCGTCCGCTGATGGGGCCGCTTCCTTGCGGCAGTAGTGCCCCGTCGCCACGGCATCCGCGCCGAGACGCGTTGCTGCCTTCAGGAAAGCGTCGAACTTTATCTCCCTGTTGCAGAGCACGTCGGGGTTGGGCGTCCTGCCGCGGGAGTATTCGTCGAACATGTAGTCCACGACCCGGGCCCTGTACTCCTTGCTGAGGTCCACGAAGTAGAAGGGGATGCCGATCTTTCGGGCGACAAGCTCGGCCACGAACCTGTCTTCCTCCCACTCGCAGTCCCCATGCAGTGTGGCGTCGGCGTCGTGCCAGTTCTGCATGAACATGGCGAAAACGTCGTATCCCTGCCTCTTGAGGAGCAGGGCTGCGACGCTGGAGTCCACGCCTCCGGAAAGTCCCACGCAAATCTTCATATCCATGCAAATATACGTCATTCCCGCCATTCGCCAAGCCGCTGATTTGCGTTTTTTACGGATAATTGCTATGTTTGAGAGTTTTTAACACTTTTCCTGATGGTCAGAAAAGAAATTAGAGCTTCTTTCGTGGAGTATGCCTCCATCGATGAAATGATTCCCGAAGACCGCGAACTCGCAGCGGAAGCCATCGATGCGATGAAGGGTTCTTATGCTCCTTATTCCCACTTCAACGTCGGAGCGGCCGTCCGCATGTCCAACGGGCAGATAGTCAAGGGCGCCAATCAGGAAAATGCAGCTTTCCCGTCGGGACTCTGCGCCGAACGGACCGCGATGTTCGCTGCCGGAGCGAAGTATCCGGACAAGGACATGAAGAGCATAGCCCTCGTCGGCGGGGTGTACGGTCGCATAACCGACGCTCCCGCAACTCCTTGCGGAGCCTGCCGTCAGGTAATGGCCCAGTATCAGACCAAGGGCGGCGGAAAGATGTCCGTCATCATGATTGGCGCGAAGCGTATCTGGAAGTTCGAGAAGGTGGACGATATCCTCCCGCTTATCTTCGACAGCATCTGATCTCTACAGCCCCCAGTCGGAGGGCACGCACTGGCTTTTTATGTCGGATGTGACAGCCGGGAAGAATTCCAGGCCGGTCCGCCGTTCTATTTCCGCGATTGAGACGGCATAGTCTTTCAGCTCGGCTGAGGCGCTGTCGGGGATGATCGAGTCGAACCAGAAACCTATGGCCTTCAGTTCCGAGGCGCTGCAGTCCTGGACCCTTTTCCCGGAGTTGCCGCTACGGGTCCTGAGCAGTATCTTGTACTGGTTTGTGGGCATCTCAACCTGTTTTGACCACTGGCTGTGCTCGCCATAATTGCAGGCGTCATATTCTATCCACGTAGGATCGCCGTAGTAGCAGCCGCATACGACGTAAAGGGTGTCGGAGCAGATTTGCGTTCCGCGGTGATAGTGATAATTCTCCGTCTTGGACCAGAGTTCGGCAAAGCGCGGGGCCCTCGACCCGATCTGGGGCGCGATGTTGACGGGGTAGAAAGTCTGGATGTTCATTTCGCTGTCCGCGCCGCCCCTGCTCGCAGACATGCAGAGATGTCCCTTTGTCCATGAGAAGCCCTGGCTCTGCCTTGCGGTATAGGACCAGTACTGGTATCCGCTGTCTTCTATGTTCCAGATTATGGACTGTTTCTCTGTCGGAAGGCCCGGGTACTTCTGCCAGGGGTCCGGCGAAGTCCGCCCCCCGTTTCCTTCAGCGTAGATGGAATGCATGGGGAATGCCACCCAGATGGGGTTGTGCCGGCGGGTGTCGTAGCAGAAGGAGAAGTTGCGCACGGACTTGTTGGTCCGGACCGTATGCGTGTAGAGGGTGCTGGAACAATAATCTGAATTTGTCGACGGAGACGGATTCTCGACGTATTTGTTGATTCTGCCGGGATCCCCCTGTCCGCTGCTTTCGCCTGATCCGCCTTCGCTGCCGCCCTGGCCTTGCTGGCCGGAGTTTCCGCCGGAGGTGATCAGGATGTCATCTATGTTCGCGCCGTATTTGTAATCGGGATAGGGGACCAGCAAGGTGAATTTCAGTGTGAAAGAAGCCGTTCCTTCAGGAATGGAGAAACTGCAGCTGACCTTTTCCCAATTGTTGTATGTGCCTTTGAAATTGAAATCAAGGGTCTGGGACGCGCCGGCCGCAATCACCTCGATACTCATCTCGCTCTTGCCCTGCATTGCCCCGAGGCTCAGGTTGAAATCCGTCCTTCCGCACGTGGAGATGTTTTCGAAGACGAGATAGCCGTAGGTTTTGCTGCTGGTCAGGTAAGTCATGCGGACGTAGCCCGCTCCGGTCGCTCCTTCGTATGTGCCGTTGTTCCCTTTCGATCCGTAGTTGTCATTCCTGATGCTGGCATTGAGGCCGTTCAGTGAAACGCCGCTGTCGAAATTCTCGCTGAACACGGTGATAAGTTCCAGGGGCTGGGTTCCTCCGCCTTCGCCTGAACCTTCATTTCCCTGGCCCTGCTGGCCTTCGCCGCCTTCCTGGCCTTCGCTGCCTTCGTTTTCACCGCCCCCGCCGTTTTCGCCCTGGCCTCCTTCGTTCCCGTTGCCTTCTCCGTTATCGCTCTGTTCCGTGTCGTCGGGGCGGACCGGATCCAGCGTTCCGGGGTCGCAGCCGAAGATGACCAGCGAAGCTATTGTCGTAAGTATCAGAATTCTTTTCATATAAACTTTTACCTTGATTGACAAAGTTATAAGAAAAATCCAAAAGTTCCCTGCTTTTTTGCTTTTATGATTTTATTGCCTAATTTTGCAACGGGAAAGTCGTACACGACCAGCTCCCTCTGAACTCCCCCAGGGCAGGAATGCAGCAAGGGTAGGAGGTCGTAGCGGTGCGATGTGCTAAGCTTTCCCTTTTTTCATGACTTCTGACATTCTCATAATAGGCGGAGGCGCATCGGGCCTGATGGCTGCGTACAGCGCGGCGGACGCCCTCGTTTCGAGAGGGTCCGATGCCTCCGTGACCGTGCTGGAGAAGATGCCCCGTCCCGGACGCAAGATAATGATAAGCGGCAAGGGACGCTGCAATTTCACCAACCTGAAGGACTGGAACGACTTTTCCGTCCATGTGCGCTCGAAGCCCAATGTCCTGAAATCTTCCTTTTACAATCTCACGCCCGAAGCCGTGATTTCCTTTTTCGAGGAGTACGGGATGAAGACGGTAGTCGAGAGGGGAGACCGGGCTTTTCCCGCCTCCTATCATGCTTCCGACGTTGTGGACACCCTTGTCGGGGCATGCAGGAGCAAGGGTGTGAAGATTGTTGCCGGGACGGAAGTGTCTGCCGTTGAAGCCCTCCAGGGCGGTTTTTCCGTCACGGCGACTGACGGTAGCCTCTGGAAAAGCAAGGTCCTTGTCATAGCCACGGGCGGCCTCAGTTATCCCGGAACGGGCTCGACCGGCGACGGATATAAATGGGCCGCTGGGACAGGGCACAAGATAGTCCCGACTTTCCCTTCGCTTACCGCTCTGGTGCCGAAGGGATATAAGATCTCCGGACCGGACGCCCTGAGGCACATCGACCGTTCGGAGCCCCTTTCAGAAAGCGGCGGGAAATTCTGCGGAGTCAGCCTGAAGAACGTCGGGGTACGTCTTTTCGTCGAAGGGACCCTCGCAGGAGAAGAATTCGGTGACCTTGATTTCACCGATGGAGGGATCGAGGGACCGGTGGGATTCCTTCTGAGCAGGAAAGCCGTAAAGTCCCTTCTCGGTGGCTCCAGGGTCGCACTGGAGATAGATCTTAAGAGCGGAGTCCCGGCGGAGGAACTTTCCGACAGGGTCGGTTTTCTTTGGAAAACAGTTTGTTCCGATCCGCGCAGCCGTTCGATCAAGGAAAAGGAGAAAGTCCGCATCCTGCTCGGAAAGCTCATGCCATGGGACCTTATTCCGGGCTTTCTCGAGACCAATCCGCAGTTGCTTAAAACCAGGAAGGAAAAGGGCGGACGTACCGTGACGACTTTCAATGTGGACGCGCTTCCCGCGGCCCTGCGCTCCTGGCGCTTCGAGATAGCCGGCTATGTCGGATATGAGCGCGCCGTCATAACTGCCGGAGGGGTAGATACTTCCGACATTGTTGCAAAGACGCTTGAATCGCGGATCGTGCCGGGCTTGTATTTCTGCGGGGAACTCCTTGACCTCGATGCGGACACCGGCGGGTACAATCTCCAGATAGCCTTCTCCACCGGAGCCATGGCCGGCAGGTCGGCTGCGCTTTCAATACTGGACAGATAGCATGAAACAGATTTATTTCGCCTGCGGCTGCTTCTGGGGCGCCCAGCATTTCTTCTCCGGCGTGGACGGCGTACGCTCGGCCGTATGCGGCTATGCGAACGGCAATTCGGACATCGCGCCTTCCTACAAGGAAGTCTATACGGACACGACCGGTTTCGCTGAAACGGTCCGCGTCGATTATGACGTGAAGCGGATCAGCCTCGGCGAGCTTCTTGAACTGTTCTCCACCATAATCGACCCTCTTTCCCTTAACAGGCAGGGCGAGGACTGCGGGACCCGTTACAGGACGGGCATATATTATAAGGGTAAGGAAGACGCTGCCGTCGCCGAAGAGTTTCTCTCTTCTCTCGGGAAGAGGCTTGGGGCCGCTCCCGTCGTGGAACTGTGCCCGCTGAAATCCTTTTTTCCCGCCGAAGAGTATCACCAGGACTATCTCGTGAAGAATCCGGACGGCTACTGCCACATTCCGCTGAAGACATTCGCTTATCTCCGCCTCTGGCAGGATCTTAAGCTGATGCTTGGGGACGAGGCCGACTCGGTAGCGAGGATGGCCAACATCTGCGCCCTGGTCTCGGAGCGCATGCATTTCTTCTGGACTGGCTTTTACAGGGTGTCCGGGGAGGAACTCGTCCTAGGACCTTTCCAGGGACCCACAGCCTGCTTCCGTATCCGCTACGGCAGGGGAGTATGCGGCACGGCCTGGAAAGAGCGCCGTACCGTCGTCGTGCCCGACGTGGAGGCCTTCCCCGGCCACATCGCATGCAGTTCCCTTTCCCGCTCGGAGATCGTCGTCCCGGTCTATTCCGGGAATGAAATCACGGCAGTCCTGGACATAGATAGCACCGAACCATCGACCTTCGACGACACCGACGCCCTCTGGCTCGGGAAAATAGCCGCTTTGGTTTGAATTTAAGCAGCAACTACTGCGATTATTTGATTATCCCCGTTACCGCATTCGTAGATATGGGTGCATCCGCAGAACGGGCACACAACCACCTTGCCCCAACGCTGCTCGTCTCCTGAATTATCCGCCATGCTTGTGTTTCCTGCGGATCCTGCCGAGGGCAAAGGTGGTCCGGGGGCGTGGCCTCCCGCGGCCCGGACACTTTCCGCCCTCGGCAAATAAAAAAGGGGATGGCCTTTTGAGTCATCCCCTTTCCATGAGCCACTTAGCAGACTCGAACTGTTGACCTGCGCGTTACGAATGCGCTGCTCTACCGACTGAGCTAAAGTGGCGTGGGCTGCAAATATAGGAATTATTTATTTTTTCTGCAATTTTGAGATCATATTGATGAGCACGGTGCCCAGGATCCCGGCGCAGACAGATCCCAGGAGGACTGCAATCTTTCCGGCATCCCGCATGTGCATCATGACATCCTGCGACTGGTCTCCGAATGAGAGCGTATCCACGAAGATGGACATCGTGAATCCGATTCCGCCGAGGCATGCGACCGCGAAGAACATCGGCCAGGAAGCCTTGTCGGGCATGCTCCCGACTTTTGCTTTGATTGCGGCCCAGCTGAAGAGGGTTATCCCCAGAGGCTTGCCGAGCACGAGGCCGAGGAATATGCCCATCGAGACGCTGCCGAGGGCTGCGTCATAGCTGAAGATGTTGAAATACGATGCGTCCGTGATTTCGACTCCCGCGTTCGCAAGCGCGAAGACAGGCATGATCAGGAAATTGACCCAGGGGCTGAGGGCGTGCTCGACCCTGTAGCTCATGTCCATGGCTCCGCTCGCTATCTTGTCCAGCTCGCGCAGGCAGTGCTTCTGGGGCCCGTTCGGGAATTCCCTGTCGTCGTCGACGTTGTCGAAACGGTCGATCATCGCGATATAGCGGTTCCTCTTGTGAAAATACTGAGCCCGGTTGTATCTAGGCGTCGCAGGGATGAGGAAGGCCATCACGACTCCGGACATCGTGGCATGAATCCCCGAATAGTAGAACAGGACCCAGACCACGATCGCCAGGATGATGTAAGGAGCCATGCTCTTTTCTCCCAGTTTCCTCAGAAGGAAGGTCAGCAGGATCACTGCCAGGGCGACGCACAACAGCCCCAGGCGGATGCTGCCGCCGTAGAACAGGGCTACAACCAATATCGCTATGAGGTCGTCAGCGATTGCAAGGGCTGTCAGGAACACCTTCAGGGAAACAGGAACCTTGTCCCCGAGCACTGAAAGGATGCAGACGGCGAACGCTATGTCGGTCGCCGTGGGTATCCCCCATCCGGAAGAGGCGGCAGTGCCGTGGTTGATGACCGTGAAGATCAGGGCGGGCAGGATTACTCCACCGAAAGCAGCGATTACGGGCATGATGGCTTTCTTGGGAGAAGAAAGCTCCCCATAGGCTATCTCGCGCCTTATTTCCAGTCCGACGGTGAAGAAGAATACCACCATCAGGATGTCGTTGATGAATTTTTCGACCGTCATTCCCCGCGGGAATAGCAGGTCCACGTTGCCCATCTCGTTGAAGAGATGGATCTGCATGTTTGTCTCCAGAACTCCGCGGTACAGTTCACGTGTGGCCGGGATGTTGGCCAGGAGCATCGCTGCGATTACGCAGGCAAGCAGCAGCACACCCTGGAACCAGGGCTTTTTGGAAAGCGCATCGCTGCGCCGGTTGAAGTTGAGCAGATTTCTGTTCCAGGTGTAGATAGGAATCAGTTTCATCTCTAAAGTATATCTATCTCTTAAAAGAGCCTGCCGTTGTTGAATTTTGCGGCGAGCCTTTCTCTCTTGAATTTATCCTCCAGTTCGGCGAACTGCCTCTTGGTGTCGAGGGTGAAAGATCCCTGGGCTATCCATGCGAAATATGAAGGGTCGGTCTCGAATACCTGACGAGCGGTCTTCCCCTTGTGCTTGCCGAAGTTGACGACTGGCTCTCCGGCGTCGTTGTAGATAAGATGTCCGGAGAAGTCCACATACTTCCTTCCGACGAAGGCGGCAAGGCTCTGTACATCGTTCTTGAGGGTATCGGGATAGCGGTCCAGCTGGGCCTTGAGCACCTCGTATGTGGCCACGGTGTCGGCTTCTGCGGTGTGCGCATTTTCGAAATCCTCTCCGCCGCAGTAGAACCTGTATGCGGCCCTGAGGTTCCTGGGCTCCATGGCGTGGAATATGTTCTGCACGTCGACCATCAGCGGCTCGTGCAGGTTGATCCCTGCGTCCACTCCCTTGTACTTGCGAGCCCTTTCGATTTCTTCAGCCAGCATAGGAAGGTCGAACTTGGCGGAATTGAACCCGGCCAGATCGCTGTCGGCGAGCCACCCGGCGATTTCGGGAAGGACCTCGAAGAAGCGCGGGCAGCCCGTGAGCATGTCGTCCGTGACTCCGTTGACCTTCGACGCCTCGGGGGCGATATGCCTCTGGCTTTCCGTTTCGTAGTCCCAGGGAAGTATCTTCCATGTCTTTATACGGTTTTCCCCGTCGGGGAACACCTTTACGAAACTGAGTTCGATAATTGAATCCGCAGGAATGTTCAGGCCCGTGCTTTCGATATCGAAAAAGAGCAGGGGCCTTTTGAGGTTAAGTTGCATCTCAGTGTCTATGAAACCATTATCGGCATTATTATGCCGCAAATCTTTTCGCTCTCGGCTTCTTCTTCGGCGGGAACGACCAGCGCTGCACGCCTTGCGTCCGCGAATTTCATCACTATGGTCTCGCAGCCCATGTTGCCGAGGATGTCGATGAGGAACGAGGACTTGAAGCCTATGCCGAGGTCGTCGCCGTTGTATTCGCAGGCGATCTTCTCGTATGCGGCGAGATTGAATCCTATGTCCTGGGCCGTGATCTCGAGCTGGCCGTTCTTGAGGTCGAACTTGATGTGGTTCGAGGCCTTGTTGGCACAGACGGCGACGCGGCGTATGGTGTTGAGCAGCTGGCTGCGGTCGATCTTGAGGATGTTGGCGTTGTTCTGCGGGATCACGTCACGGTACTTGGGGTACTTGCCGATGACGAGGCGGCAGACCATCATCGTGCCTCCGAACTTGAAGACCACGGTCTTCGCGTCGAACGTGGCTTCGACCTCCGTGTCTTCCTTCCCGATTACGGACTTGAGGACGTTCGCAGGCTTCTTGTGGAGGATGAAGGATGCCTTCTGGGCAGCCTTGACATCGTTTGCCGTGTAGCAGATCAACTTGTGCGAGTCGGACGCCACGAAGGTCGTTGATTCGGTGTCGATATCGAAGAAGATACCGTTCATCTGGGGACGCATCTCGTCGTCGGCGGTCGCATAGATGGTACCGTTGATGCCGTCCAGGAGCGTCTGGGCGGGGAAGACGACGGTCTGTGCGCTCTCGTCCGCGCCGCTGATCTCGGGATAGTCCTCGGCAGGGAAGTAGGGCAGGGTGGAGTTGCCGCTGTTCCATGCGCATTCGAAGGAGATGTCATTGATGGTGCGGATGCGGACAGGCTGGTCGGGAAGGACCTTGAGAAGTTCGGTTATATGGCGCGCGGGCACTGCGATGCTGCCTTCTTCCGCGGCGTTGTCCACCGGAATGGAGGTACGCAGCGTGAGCTCTTGGTCGGAGGCGGTGATTTCCAGCATCCCGTCCTTCTGGACGAACAGGAAATTGTCAAGTATGGGCAGTGCGGGCTTGGCGGGGATGGCTTTGATCACATCCATCAGGGCCTTGAGCAGTTCGGCGCTAGATACGTTGAAATCCATAATCACATATTTAATATGTGGCAAATTTACTAATTTTTCCCGGATAATGGCACGCATTTTGAGTTTTATTCCGGCGGAAAATATAGAATCTAACATAAAATGAACAAGAACGTGCTTACAATCATTATTTCCGTGCTCCTGAGCGGCCTCGCCGCCTTCGGAGTTGCAAGTGCCACGGCCTCTTCGAGCGAGGCGGCGCCTGGCCAGACCGTCGTGTCGGCTGACGGAGCTGCGTACCGTACTGTCAATTTGGCACAGACCGATTATCCCGATTTCACCTATGCGGCTGAATCCGCCGTTGATGCCGTTGTCTTCGTCAAGGTCACCATCAAGACCCAGCAGCAGTACCAGATGATAGATCCTTTCTTCCGTTTCTTCTTCGGGGACGAGGGGACGCCCCAGACCCGCGAGCGTGAGCAGCAGGGGAGCGGATCCGGCGTCATCATCCGCAGCGACGGCTACATAGTCACGAACAACCACGTCGTCGCCAACGCCACGAAGGTCGAGGTTACGCTCAACAACAACAAGACATACGAGGCGCGCGTGATCGGCACCGACCCTGCGACCGACGTCGCCCTCATCAAGATAGAAGCTTCCGGCCTGCCCACGATCGAGTTCGCCGACAGTGACAAGTTGCGTCTCGGGGAATGGGTCCTCGCGATCGGGTCGCCTCTCGGCGAAGAACTCCGTTCGACCATCACCGCAGGCATCGTCAGCGCGAAGGGCCGTTCGATGCCCAATTACAACGGCGAATTCAAGATCGAGTCCTTCATCCAGACCGATGCCGCCGTCAATCCGGGAAACTCCGGAGGCGCCCTTGTCAATAAGGCCGGCCGCCTTGTCGGAATCAACACTGCCATCGTCTCCACGACCGGGTCCTATACCGGCTACTCCTTCGCAGTGCCTTCCAACATAGTGAAGAAGATCGTCAGCGACCTTATCGATTTCGGCTCCGTCAAGAGGGCCAAGCTCGGCGTGACTATGAGCCCGGTTACCGACAAATTGGCCGAAGAGTTGAAACTTTCTTCTCTCGACGGCGTATATATTGTGGAAGTTTCGAAGGGCGGAGCTGCCGACAAGGCCGGAATCAAGAAAGGCGACGTGCTCGTCTCCATCGATTCCACGGCACTGAGGACCACTTCTTCCGTACAGGAGAAGGTCAACAGCTTCCATCCGGGCGACAAGGCCGTCGCGACCGTGATCCGCGGGGGAAAGAAGATTGAACTCGAGGTTACGTTCCAAGGCACCATGGAGGAGACCGGCACCGTTGCCGACGACGGCACGACCGCCTTCTACGGAGCCAGGCTTAAAGCCGCCGACAAGGACAAGCTCGCATCCCTGAGGCTCAAGCAGGGGGTTGAAGTGGTCTCCGCGGGAAGCGGAAAACTGGCCGAGGCCGGAGCGACGGACGGATTCATCATCCTCTACGTCAACGACCAGCCCGTCTCGAAACCTTCCGATGTCGTCGAACTGGCGAAGAAGAGCAAGCGTACCGTCCTGATTGAAGGTGTCAGTGCATCCGGACGCACCTCCTACTTCGGCTTCGGCAAGGAAGAATAGGGCATACGGTCCGTGATACGTTTGAATATCGCAGCCGCTGCCGGCTGCGATATTTTTTATTTTGACATATGAGACAACTTAAGATCACAAAATCCATCACCAACCGCGAGAGCGCGTCCCTGGACAAGTATCTCCAGGAGATAGGCCGCGAAGAACTGGTCTCTCCCGAAGAGGAAGTTGAGCTTGCGCAGAGGATACGCAAAGGCGACCAGGAAGCCCTGGAGAAGCTTACGAGGGCGAATCTCCGTTTCGTGGTGTCGGTGGCCAAGCAATATCAGAACCAGGGTCTCAGCCTGCCCGACCTTATCAACGAGGGTAACCTGGGGCTTATCAAGGCTGCCGAGAAATTCGACGAGACCCGCGGCTTCAAATTCATTTCCTATGCCGTGTGGTGGATCAGGCAGTCCATCCTCCAGGCCCTTGCCGAGCAGTCGAGGGTGGTGCGCCTGCCTCTGAACCAGGTCGGTTCGCTGAACAAGATCAACAAGGCCCTCGGCAAGTTCGAGCAGGAAAACGAGCGCCAGCCTTCGACGGAAGAACTGGCCGAAATGATCGATATCCCCAAGGACAAGATTGCAGATACCCTCCGCGTTTCGGGCCGTCACGTCAGCGTGGACGCTCCTTTCGTCGAGGGTGAGGACAACAGTCTTCTCGATGTCCTGCCGAATGATGATTCCCCCATGGCGGACAAGGGTCTGACCAACGAGTCCCTGAGCACTGAAATCGACCGCGCCCTCCAGGTACTTACCCCGAGGGAGAGGGAGATCATCCGCAGCTTCTTCGGAATCGGCTGCCAGGAAATGACTCTCGAGGAGATCGGTGAGCGTCTCGACCTGACGCGTGAGCGCGTGCGCCAGATTAAGGAGAAGGCCATCCGCAAGTTGAAGAAACCTTCCGCAAGCAAGCTGCTGAAGACATATCTCGGATAAATGACCCCGGAAGAAATCCTGCTTTCAAAGGCCTCAGAGGTCTTGAAAGCCTTGTATGGCGCGGATGTGGACGCCTCGGCTCTCCAGATCGGCATTACCAGGAAAGAATTCGAGGGAGACTACACACTTGTGGTCTTTCCTCTCCTCAGAATATCCCACGCTTCGCCCGAGGCCACCGGAACTGCCATCGGGCAGTGGCTGGTCGACAATTGCCCCGAGGTCGGCGGTTTCAACGTCGTCAAGGGGTTCCTGAACATCCTGCTGTCTCCGGCCTACTGGGTGGAAGCCCTGCAAGCCCTGTCCGCAGACCCTTCTTTCGGCCATCTCCCTCCAACCGGGAAGACGGTCATGGTCGAGTTCTCCTCGCCCAACACCAACAAGCCCCTGCATCTGGGTCACATCAGGAACAACCTGCTCGGAGCCAGCGTCTCCAACATACTCGAAGCTGCCGGGAACAAAGTGATAAAGGCCACCCTTGTCAACGACCGCGGAGTCCATATCTGCAAATCCATGTACGCATGGCTCAAGCGTTTCGACGGGGCCACCCCCGAATCCACCGGGAAAAAGGGCGACCATCTTGTCGGCGACTGCTATGTCGAGTATGCGAAGATGGAGAAGGAAGACCCTTCCGTCATAGATGACGTGCACAAGATGCTGGTGGACTGGGAAGCCGGGGATCCTGAAGTCAGGGCTCTGTGGGCCAGGATGAACCAGTGGGTTTTCGACGGGTTCGACCAGACGTACAAGGCTCTCGGCATCTCATTCGACAGGACCTACTACGAGCACGATACCTACCTTCTCGGCAAGGAACTCGTGCAGAAGGGACTTGACATGGGCGTTTTCGTCAAGGATCCCGACGGCTCCGTATGGTGCGACCTGACTTCCGACGGACTTGACAGGAAGATTGTGCAGCGCTCCGACGGCACGTCCGTCTATATCACTCAGGATCTCGGCACCGCGGAGAAGAGATTCTCCGAGTACAGCCTCGATTCCCATGTGTATGTGGTCGGTAACGAGCAGGACTATCATTTCCAGGTCCTCAAACTTATACTTGGCAAGCTGGGCTTTGACTGGGCGCAGAGGATATTCCATCTCAGCTACGGCATGGTGGAACTTCCCGAGGGCAAGATGAAAAGCCGTGAGGGCACGGTCGTCGACGCGGATGACCTCATAGAAGAGATGTACCTCCAGGCCAAGGCCACTTCCGAAGAGTCCGGAAAGCTCGAGGACCTTCCCGACAGCGAAAAGGAAAGTCTGTACAGGAAGATAGGCCTGGGCGCGCTCAAGTATTTCATCCTCAAGGTGGATCCCAAGAAGACCATGCTCTTCGACCCTAAGGAATCGATCGACTTCAACGGCAATACGGGCCCCTTCATCCAGTACACCCACGCGCGCATCCGCTCCATCCTCCGCAAGGCCGCGTCCCAGGGTTTGCAGGCCGGCATCGCCGGATCTGTGGCCATGAGCGCAAAGGAAATACGCATCGTGAAACTGCTCGGACTGCTCCCTTCGAAGGTCCGTGAGGCCGCCGATTCGTTCTCTCCCGCCGTCCTTGCGAACTATTCCTACGAGCTTGCCAAGGACTTCAACCAGTATTACCATGATACACCCGTGCTGCGGGAAGAAGATCCTGCATTGCTCAGCATGAGGCTCGCCCTCATCGACGCCGTCTCGCGTGTCCTTCGTTCCGCAATGGCGCTTTTGGGCATAGATCTTCCCGACAGGATGTAGTCCTTTTATCTTTTTTCAAAAAAAAGACGTCTGAAGGTTGCTCTTTGCAAATATTTGACTTAATATTGCAGCACAAACAGGAATGATTATGAAACAAGATACGAAGAAGAGACACGTCGTCAGCCAGGAGAACATGTCGGAAGAAGTAGCAGCGGCCTTTGCGGAAAAGTATCCCAAGGGCTTCAATGACTATCTCCCCGATCTCGTAAAGTACCCCAAGCCCGACGGTTCGCACTTTTACGCCGTTACTATCGAGATTCCGGACGCCATTTATCTCGTGAAGATAAAGGTCCGTACAGACGACCTCGAGGATATCGAGCGCTGGCTGGAGGGTGAAGAGGACGCCGAGAACGAACAGGTCGCCGGATCCACCGCGGATTCCCCTGTCGAGGGCGAGACCCTGCCCGACGACAATATTGGCCAGTACGGCGGTTCGGATGATGATTCACCGGAAGGTATCTGAGAAGAATCTTCTTCTGATTCTTTCTCTTTTTGCAGGTGTTTTCTCCGGCCTGGCCGCCGTCCTCCTGCAAAGAGCCATCGCTCTGCTGCAGAGGTTGCTTTCTCCTCTGATGCAGGGCGGCTTTTCTTATCATTCCCTATGGATGCTCGTCCTTCCCGGGCTGGGAATGATGATTTCCCTCCTTCTCCTTCGTTTCGTCATCCGCGACGATATCGGGCACGGAGTCACGAGGGTCCTTTATTCGATTTCCCGCAACGAGTCGAGGATACGGCCGCATAACATCTGGTCCTCGATGCTTACCAGTGCCGTGACGATAGGATTTGGCGGTTCCGTAGGCGCCGAGGCACCCATAGTATACACCGGCGCCGCGATCGGTAGTAATATCGGACGCCGTTTCGGGCTGTCATGGAGGAATGTGACCATCCTTCTCGGCTGCGGGGCGGCAGGAGCCATCGCCGGTATTTTCAAGGCCCCTCTCGCCGGGATACTGTTCACGCTCGAGATCCTGATGTTCAACATCTCGATGTCGTCCATGATGCCGCTCATGCTGGCATCGGTGTCGGCATCCGTCGTTGCCAGCCTTCTTCAGGGCACAGGCGCCGTTTTCGCTTGCACCCTCGAACCGTTCGCGATGCGGAACATCCCGTTTTACATCATCCTCGGGGTGGTTGGCGGTTTCTGCTCCCTGTATTTCACGAGGACGACGCTCCGTCTCGAGGATCGTTTCTCGAAACTCTCCAATCCCTGGCTCCGCTGGCTGCTTTGTGCCTTCGGCCTAGGCCTTGCGATATTCCTCCTTCCGCCTCTCTTCGGGGAAGGCTACGGAACGGTCAAGTCCCTTCTCGCGGGGAACGTTTCTTCCGTGATGGAATCATCCCCCCTGGCCGGAATCCTTTCGGGAACGTGGGGCATACCGTTGTTCTTCACCCTGGTTTTCCTCCTGAAGGTCTTCTCCATGACCCTGACCAATGCCGGCGGGGGAGTGGGAGGTACTTTCGGTCCGACCCTCGTCGTCGGGGCAATCGCCGGTTTCGTGCTTGTCCGTTCGATGAACATCCTGCTTTCGGGCTCCGGATTCGTCCTCCCAGAACAGAATTTCGTACTTGTCGGGATGGCAGCCCTCATGGCCGGAGTCATGCAGGCTCCGATGACGGCGATCTTCCTTATCGCCGAGATTACGGGTGGGTACGACCTCTTCCTTCCCTTGATCATTACGTCCACGGTCTCATACGGAGTCACACGTATCTGGGAACGCTATTCGATTTATACCAAGCGGCTTGCGCAGAAAGGTGAGCTTCTCACCCACGATCAGGACCAGGCGGCGCTGGCCCTCCTGCGGACGGAGGACCTTGTCCGGGACAAATATCCGCGCATCGGCCCGGAGGCCACGCTGCGCGAAGTGCTGGACGTGGTCTCGAACACGACGACCCAGGTGATTTCCGTCGTGGACGCCGACGGGCGTTTCCAGGGCATGCTGGACGTGAACTCACTGCGTCCGATCATGTTTGACTCGGAGTTGTATGACGGCACGAGGGTTTATAACCTGATGGAACAGCCCGCGGCCGTCATCTATGCGGATGAGGCGCCGGATTCAATCATGCGCAAGTTCGACTCTACGGGCGCCTGGCGTCTTCCCGTGCTGACACGTGACGGGATATATCTCGGATTCATCTCCAACTCCCGGCTTCTGATGGCATACAGGCAGGAGCTCCGGCAGATTTCAGAAGACTGACTACATGAAAGATATCTACATCGATTGGATCGCAGGCCGCCTCCAGCTGAAGTCCTGGCAGGTGGAAAACTGCGCGGATATGTTCTCGGAAGGGAACTCGATTCCGTTCATAAGCCGCTACCGCAAGGAAAAGACCGGCGGCATGGATGACGCATCCGTGGCGGAAGTGAAGCACTGGGTGGATGTTTTTTCCGAGATGGAGAAGCGCAAGGAAACGGTGCTTGGGACGATAAGGGAAGCAGGCGCCCTGACTCCCGAGCTGGAGTCGAGGATACAGGACTGCGTCTCGTCCACGGAACTCGAGGATATCTATCTGCCTTTCAGGCCGAAGCGCCGCACACGCGCTACAGTGGCGAAAGAACTGGGGCTGGAACCTCTTGCCGACCTGATGTGGGACGTCCGGACCGCCAACCCCAGGGCTGAGGCTCGCAAGTTCCTCAGCGACAAGGTGCAGGATGAAGACGCTGCGCTCGCCGGAGCCAGGGACATTATTGCCGAAAGGCTCAGCGAGACGTCCCGTATCCGGGAAGATCTCCGTGCGATCTTCCGCTCCCGCAGGCTCTTCTCGAAAGCCACCCGTTCGGCCGGCTCAGACCCCGAGGCTTCGAAATACCGGAGTTACTTCGATTGGAACTGCCCCATTGAAAGACTGCCGTCACATTCGCTCCTGGCTGTCCTGCGCGCTGAAAAGGAAGGTTATCTTTCCGTATCTATAGATGCCGACCCCGAGCGTTGCGCCGGCAAGATTTATTATGATTTCTGCAAGGAGCACCGCTATCCTTCCGATTCTCTCGCCGTCGAGATAAAGGAGGCTTCAGCTGACGCGTACAAGCGGCTTCTGGAGGCTTCCATCAGCAGCGAAATAATCAGGGAGGCCAAGCAGAAAGCTGATCTGGAGTCCATCAGGGTGTTCGGCGAGAACCTCCGCCAGCTGCTTCTTAGCCCTCCTCTGGGCCAGAAACGGACGATGGCCGTCGATCCCGGTTTCAGGAACGGCTGCAAGATTGCCTGCCTCGATGCGCAGGGATCCCTGCTGCATCACGAGATCATCTTCCCCCATCCGCCCCAGAACGACAAGATGCGTGCGATGAGGTCCGTCCTTGAGATGGTTGAAAAATATTCCGTTGAAGCCATTGCCGTCGGAAACGGCACTGCCAGCCGTGAGACTGTCGAGTTCCTCAAGAGGGTCGGTCTTCCGGACGGCGTCAGCGTATGGACTGTCAGCGAGGACGGTGCATCCATATATTCTGCCTCTGAAGTTGCCAGGAAAGAGTTTCCTGATGAAGATGTGACCGTGCGCGGCGCCGTGTCGATAGGACGACGCCTGATGGATCCCCTTGCGGAACTGGTCAAGATAGATCCGAAGTCTCTCGGAGTTGGCCAGTACCAGCACGACGTCGACCAGGGCCTTCTGAAAGAAAAGCTGGACAATACAGTCGAGTCCTGCGTCAATGCCGTCGGCGTCAACTTGAATACGGCCTCCCCGTATCTTCTGTCATACGTGGCCGGAATAGGCCCCGTGCTTGCCGCCAACATAGTTTCCTACAGGAGCTCCAACGGCGCCTTCCGTTCCCGGAAGGAGCTCCTTGATGTACCGAGGCTCGGGGCGAAGGCGTACCAGCAGTGCGCCGGTTTCCTCCGTGTGAAAGGGGCTGATAATCCGCTGGATGATTCTGCCGTCCATCCTGAGTCCTATCATATCGTAGACAGGATGGCTTCGGATCTCGGCGTGCCGGTCCGTGAACTCGTCGGAAATGCGGAATTGTGTTCCAGGCTGCGTCCTTCAGATTATGTCGAGGGAGATTTCGGCCTTCCCACGGTGCAGGATATCATAAAGGAATTGCAGAAACCCGGTCTCGACCCCCGTCAGCAGGCTACTGAGTTTTCCTTCGCGGACGATGTCCACGAGATAGATGACCTGAAGCCAGGCATGGAACTTCCCGGAATTGTTACGAATATCACCAATTTCGGGGCTTTCGTGGACATAGGTCTCCACGAGAACGGGCTTATCCACGTGTCGCAGCTCGGAAGGAAGGGCGTGTCCGATCCTTCAAAGGTGCTTAAACTCCACCAGAGGATAAGGGTTTCCGTGCTCCAGGTCGACTCGGAGCGCAGGCGCATTTCCCTGCGGCTCCTTTCCTAGAATTTTCTGAAGCGCAGGGCTAAGACTCCCCAGAACGCCTCTCCGAATATTCCGCCAGACATTTTCGAGGTGCCGGCTTTTCGGTTTATGAATATGACGGGGACCTCCTTTATCTTGAAACCATGGCGATATGCCGTGTATTTCATCTCGATCTGGAACCCGTATCCTTTCATCCTGACGGCATCCAGGTCGATGGTCTCGAGAACTTTGCGGGAGTAGCACAGGAAACCGGCCGTGCTGTCGAAAATCTTGAAGGGCAGCACCGTGCGTACATATACGGACGCGAAATAGCTCATCAGGATGCGGCTTATCGGCCAGTTTACGACGCTGATCCCGTCGCAGTACCTGGATCCGATGGCAAGGTCGGCGCCGCCTTCCGTGCAGGCTTCAAGCAGCCTCGGAAGGTCGCCAGGATTGTGCGAAAAATCCGCATCCATTTCGAAGATGTAGTCGTAGCCGTGTTCCAGGGCCCATTTGAATCCCGTGATGTAGGCTGTCCCGAGACCCAGCTTGCCTTCGCGCTGCAGCAGGTGCAGGCTTTCCCCCAGTTCGGCCTGGAGCTTCTTCACTACGCCGGCGGTGCCGTCCGGTGAGGCGTCGTCTATTATTAATATATGGTAGCCACCCTCCAGGGCCGTCACGGCGCGGATTATTTTCTCGACATTCTCGATTTCGTTATACGTCGGAATTATTACCAGTTTCTTTTCCATATACGTTTACAAATGTAATCATATTTTTTCTTCAAAAAAACGGAAAAATATTTTGGAGAATAAAAAAAAGTATCTACCTTTGCAATCCCCAAACGGGGGCTGGGCGATTCGGCCGCGACGTGGCCGGAATTTTTTTAACGCCCGGATGAAGAGAGATCATTGAAAAGACTGAAGGAAAGTACAAGCAAGTACCGAACAAAATTTAAATTCGAGAGCGTCGATTTCTTGGAAAAGAAATGAAAGCGTCGGGGTCAGACTAAGATTTAAAAAATATACAAAGAAGAGTTTGATCCTGGCTCAGGATGAACGCTAGCGGCAGGCTTAACACATGCAAGTCGAGGGGCAGCGCGTTGTAGCAATACAATGGCGGCGACCGGCGGAAGGGTGC